>CALBXV010000343.1 GCA_937890045.1 uncultured archaeon | reverse complement strand
ATATAACCAGAAGATACATCTTGAATATTACTCATAAACCAAAATTCTACTGCTTCATCTGCAGTATTCTTATCACTACCTGAAACATAAAAATCTTGATTTAATTTTATTGGATATGTATGAATTTTACTACCTTCAGCTCCTGTATATGATGGAGTACCAGACACTCTGTATCTATACCATTCACTCGTAGAACTATGTGGACTTTCTACTATTAAAACTATATAACTACCTTTGTCAAACAAACTATATAGTGCATCATGACCAGTCCCATCTGACCCTGATTCATGTATTTGTAATGAAGTTGCATCCTTTTTATTCGTTGTAGTTAAATGAGTACTACCACTAACAAGTTTATATGACCCTGATATATTTACACTTTCCACATTCTGTTGATAATCAAATCTTCCATTCCAATTAGTTCCTGAAGCATACTTACCAGTAGATACTAATACTTGACCTTCCTGGTATGGTCTCGCCGTAGAAACAAGACCTGCTAAGAATTCCATATCAGGATCTATTTTAGTAACTGTCGCCCCGTGTTTATGAATAGATGGTACAGTATCATGAAAATCTCGTATAACATTTAAAGAAGCAGAAGCTTTTAATCCTGCGGCTCCAATAACAGGAACAGTACCACTAATTTTCGTTATTTTCATCCGTTCTTCATCTATTTTAATAATATTTTGAACAGACAAGGACCCTGTATTATTTATGTAAATTGTATCGGTGGCTCCAAGAGTTGGAGCATCTCCTACATTAGGAATAGAAATTGCCCCACTTATATAAGATATAGAACTTGATATTTGAGATGGTCCAATGCTACCATAACCACGACCGACATATAATTCACCAGCTATTCCATCAGGGTCAAGTGGTGGAGCATTACTGCCTGTATCCTCAGAACCAGTTAAATAAGCCATGTTCGGGTCTTCACTATATCGTTTAGAACCAGTCACATATAAATATTCTACATTAAATCCAAGATCATCTACGGCTTTAACTTTTAAAATTTCACCTCTTGAGAACCCAGATGCATTTGCTACACTCATAGTTACATCTGTTGCTGTTACACTTGAAGATCCCGCAAGTACTACACTACCACTTTTTAATGATTGTATTGTAGTTGAATTTGCAACCATAAGTTGTCCACCAACAACATTAACACTTTCTTTTTCAAATACGGTTGTCCGAAGAGTTCCACGAATTCTCATATTCTCAAACTCTGCACTGCCATTTCCAAGTGATGACATTCTAAAACCTTTTAATCCACTAACAAACCCTGCAGTTTCTATTCTGGATTCTGTAACATTAGTTTGTAAAATTAATCCTTCTTCTCCGGCATCAAAATTGTATTGTGCACCAAATCCACCACTCGGAATAGTTCTTATTTGTGTATCGGTTATTTGCCATCCACCAATTTTATTACCCAAATCTCCCAACATAACCGTACAACCAGTACCAGTATTATCATCAATTTGAGAACCACTTGTCATATTTTCCGAATCCCACACTTTTATACCATATTTGTCACTCGTATCAGAACTAATTTCTCCAATTTTAAGTACAAGTGCATCTGAAGAATCCTTTACTATTATTCTTTCATGACTAGCTCTTCCACTTAAAATTAACCTTTTACTTGGACTTCTTAATTCTTCTGGTGATGGATTCAATTGCCATCCCCCAATTACACCAGCACTTGCCGTGACTACCCCACTAGCCTTCACATTAAATACTGCACTACCAGTTCCTGTAGTAAGATTGTCTGAACCTGCAAAAAATCGTGTATCTCCAGTTGAAGATAATCCACTATATTTTGCTGAAGTTAATTTATGTATCGTATTTGGTTGAATTGACCAATTTGCTATTTTACCTTCGGATGACGTTAACTGTCCTTCTATTTTAGCTCCACTTGCAAATAATATACCATCATCTCTTACTGCAAAATTTGGACCAAACCTTACATAATACTTATCTCCAGAAGATTGGTCTGATGGTGTAAAATCAATATAATAACCTTCAGTTTTATTTGTTGCAGGATCATATCCGACTCTATATAAAGCGGCTCCTGTACCATCTAATGCTGCTCCAGAACCGCTTAATATTAAATTACCAGTATTTGGGTCATTTCCTAATTTCCAACCACCGATATTTGAACTACCTGTTATTAATGCATTTGATGCAGTTATTTGTCCACTATCTTTTAATCTTAAATTTTCATTTGTAGATTTTATTTCTGTTGATGATATTTCATACCCACCAATTTTACCACCAGTAAATAATACTTGTGAACCAGTTATTTGACCGCTTGATTTTAATATTAAATTATCATTAGTAGAATTAATCTGTGTAGATGTTAATTCAAATCCCCCAATAGTACCATCGGTAGCAATTATTGAACCACTTATAGCAACCTTATTATTTTTTGGATCTAAATGGTACATTGAAGAACTTATTTCAATATTTCCATTAGAGCCGCTAATAAAATTCCCTGCTGCTTGGCTCCCGAAAAAGAACCTTGCAGTTTTTACATCAAAAGTTGAAGTGCCATCAATATCTTTTGTTCTAAACTTAAAATAACTTTCAGCTGAACCAGTTACTCCATCATGAATTTCTAAACCTGAACCAGAATAATTATCTGGTGAATTTGGTAAGACAGAACCACTCCATATCATAAATCCACCTTGACCGCCTGCAGATGCACTTATAAACCCTTCATATCCAACAGACCTCATATAAGCTGAATTAGCTCCTGCCAGCTCAATACCTGAACCTTGAACATTTCCCATATACATAGAACCGGTTAATAAATTATCAGCTCCTTCCAATACTAATGCAGACCCAGATATTTTTATATTATTTTCAAAAGTAGAAGTTTCAGCTAAAGTCCCGTCAACATCATAATATTCAATTAAAAAATCAAAATTATCAGGTCGTAATGTATTTGGTGGTATTGGAACTCTGATTTTAAATTCATCGGGTGAAAACCCAGTATCTTTTGCAGGACGTAATGAAACATCACTAATAATCCATTCACCAGAATCTATTCTAAATTGTAATAAAGTATCTGTATTTATTGTTTTATCTAATTTAAACTTTGGTATAAAAGTATGACTTACTCGTTCAAAATCTTTAAAGATATAACCATACTTCGTTTCATCGGCTTTTATCTGTAAGCCGACAGTTTGATTAGCTTCATTTGTTAAAACATGACCAAATGAAGCGGAATATTGTAACGTTGTATCATTGGCGCTTACTAAATTAGTACCATATAAGTGAAAATACAATTTAGCGGCTTTTGATGAATTACCATCTACATCTTTTTTATATGTTTTTTTACCCATCGCTTTAAAACTAAGAGTATATGGTGTATCCTTTCTAACTGTAAAATTATATGCGCTGTCAAGTTCTACTCTACCTGATTGATTATACGTAGAATATGAACCTGATAAATACATGCCATCCGCTAAAGACATTGTATAATATGGTTTTAAAGTAGTATCCGCTACATTATCTCCACCATATGTGTTCCAATATTTATCTATATGTGTTTGGTCTAAGAAAAAACCACTTCTTAAAAATCCTGAGGGTGATGTTGTATCTATTAATAATTCTGGTGATTCTACAATCGTTTCCAATAAAACTGGAAAATCTCCTTGACTACTATCACTTGCTCCATAAACTTTCATCCTAAAAACATCACCACTAAAAGTTCTCATATTTTTAATTGACATATCAACAAATGAATCATAACGATAACTACTTGTTGAGGGTACATCCCAATCTACATACGAAGCTGTAAAGTTTGCATATAAATTATCAGTAAGTTTAGGTGAACCTAAATCACTATATATTTTTGACGTTGCACCTCCTTTATTTGGATTTTGAAATTCTACAGAATATGGTTTTGTTGTTTTTATCATCCAATCGTTTACTACATTTGCAACCCTTGAAGTATAATTTGGAAATGTAAATCCATTATAAATTGTTTCAGCATCACCATCTTGTTTTGCAGATTCACCGCTTATTTCTAATGCGGAAGCTGTTGGTATAGCAATATCCGTAACAGTTATTTCACCTCCAACCATTTTACTGATAAAATTACCACTAGAATATTGAAATAAAGTCATCTCTGGGGGTGGTGATGATCCTCTCTCTTCAGTTATACCTTTCCTAGATAATAATGAATTTTTACCATAAAGTCCAGATTTCCATTTCCATAAATTTAATTCAGTTTCATCATCACCACCGGGTGAATCAGATTTCCCACCGTCATCGGTATTTTGTTGATAATTTCTTCCTGAACCAGTTTCGAATGCTATTCCACGTAAATCGGCTTTTACTTTACCATATAATGAACCAGATATATAAGCATTAGCTGGTGCACTAGATTTTTTCTGATTTTTTACAATTTCTGTTGCTATAACTGTTGGTTTTTTATAAAATAAAATCGGTTGTGTATTTTTAAAAGTATCAGTATTAAGGTTTATAGTTCTTCTATATTTTACATTATAAGTACCTATAAACTCTTGAGGTATATTAAACGGAACTTCAGTTTCTTCTAATTCACCTAATATAACAAGTTCTGCATCACCAGGATAATTAATTGGGGGTGGGTGCACTTCCACCGTAATATACCTGTATGGGTATACTGGTTTTGGACCGTGTCCAAATTTGATTGGTTGTGTATATACAGTATTACCAGTTTTATCTAATATTTCTATTTTAAGTGGAACTTTTGTTTTTAATAACGGCGAACCAAATATCTTAAAAGCCGACCTACCTTGAACGAATGTATCTGGTATATCTTGAACTTTAAAATATTCGTTTCGTGTATCTTCTATGAATACTTCTACTTCTCTTAGATTTTCTTTTATTCTACGGCGTGGAATAACACCCATATTTAACTTCTCCAGTTATAGTAATAAATATTAATAGTATAAATTATTTGAATAAAGTATGTATAAATTAATTAAAAAGTATGTATTTTCATATTTATATATATGAAAGATAAATTTGTAAATATTAAAATACGAAAAGAGTTTCGTGATATGATTAAAGAATATTCAAAAAATCACGGATATAAGATGTATGCTCTTATTGAAGAGCTTATAAAGGAAAAGTGTACGAAAAGAATTCTATATTCTAATCAAACTTAATATTACTAAAATTATTCTCTTTTTTAATTTCTAATAAACTATCAACTGCATCCCTCATAGAATCAATATGAGATACAATCAATGCAAACTGAAATTGTGATTTAAGATATTGAAATAGACTATATACTGAATTAATATTATCACTATCCATTGTTCCCCACCCTTCATCAATAGCTAGAAAATTACTTCGTGGTAAATTAGATACATTAATTAATCCTACACGAATAGCAAGACTTGATATAAATCGTTCCATACCACTACTTAACTCAAGTGGCCAAACATTATCATCATCATATACAATATAGTTATTTATATTTTTTCCATCCATTTCAAACAACATTTGAAAATCTACTAATTGAGATAAAATATTATTCACTTCACCTTCAATAGTTGGAAGTGCTTTTGTAATAAGTTCATAAGCAATACCATCGCGTTTTACTGCATCTAAATAATATTGATACGCTTCATACTTACCTTCTAATTCTTCAACTTTTTTAATATTATCTAATATACCTTTTCGTTTAATATCTATAACTTTTATTTCACCAAACACATTATTAATACTATCATTTAACATATCATATTGATTAGTAACAGCATCTAATTCAAGTTGTATTTTATCTATTTCTGATTCTATTTGTTGATTATAAATAATGTCCTTTTCTTGTTCATAATATTTTACAATTTTTTCTTCTACTGAACTTATTTGATGTAAAACATTTTTTCGTTTTTCTTCTAATAAAACTAATTTACTATCAAGTTCATTTTTTAATGATGATACTCTTTGCATCTTATTTATATTATCATCTAAATCCGCTTTCCTCTCACGAATATGATATAAATGATTTATATTATGCACAACCGAATCTAACTTGGTTAAATGTGTTTTTACTTCGTCTTTATCCGATTCTAATTTCTTTTTAGTTTCCATAGCATCCAATGTAAAAGGATTACTCATACAATATTCACAATGTTCATCCCATTCTAAATCACCAAGTTTTTCTATTTTATCTAATTTAGCACGAACTTCTATTTTTAACTTATCTAAATCAATTTCAATTTCTCTTTTATGTACTTCTAAGTTTTCTAATTCAACAATTTTTTCTTCAGTTTTTTCATCTTTATGGTTTTGAATTTTCATCTGCAGTTCACCATCTAGCAATTTAGTTTTCTCAACCCGTGTACTAACTTCACCCAATTCATTATCAATATTATTTAATGTTACTGTTAATATATTTTTACTTTCTTTTAAATTATCTATATCTTCTACTGATTTATCTGTCGGTTTTAACTTCTTACTTAAAAGTATAATATTTTTTTCAGTAGATTTCTTTTTATTTTGTATTGTATTTCGGTCACTCAATAATTCAGTATAAGTTTCTTTGAATTGTTTCTTTTGTTCTTTTGTTTCTGCTAAATCTCGTTCCCAATCATTTTGTTTAAAGTTTTTAAGAACCGCAGAAACGTCCTTGATTTCTTCTGACGCAGTTACCCACAACTTATCAAATATCTCTAATCCCATAAACTGAGCTAAAAGAGTTTTCTTTTCTTTTTGAGTTTTTTCAATGAATACAGAATTTTTAATTTGTGATGATAGTGCAGTTAAAATAAAGTCATCATAAGAACCTATAACTTTTCTTATATTAGCATCAGTACTTCTACGTTGGTCACCATTCATAGAAACTTTATCTCCAACATCATCTATAGTATAAAAGTCTACATCAACTTTAACATTACCTTTTCTCTGTTTCTTCGCGACTCGTTCTACATAATAATCTTGTCCATCTATTTCAAAATTAACTTTACAAAAGAAATCATTCTTTTTATTGTTAAGTACATTCTCTGCTTTAAACGCTCTACTACACGTATCAAACAAACAAAACGATAATGCATCAAGTAGAGATGATTTACCTGCTGCATTTGGGGCGAACATTCCAACTATACCATTTAACTTTGTAAAATTTACTATATTATTTTCACCATAACTAAACATATTAGAAAATTCAAAATGTTTAAGTTTCCAATTAACATTTCTATAAACTTCTTCTTCTGGTAAATCTCGGTTTAATGATTCATTTATATTTTTTATTTTAATTAATGTTTCATCATCTACAATATGATTAGCGTTTAAATAATCTACAATCAATTGATACTGTACATCTGTATTACTTATATCACCCACATTTATAGTTTTATTTCTAACTCTTTCAGTACTATATAAAGCATCAATTCTTGTAACTGACATTTCTACAACACCATATTTATCATGAATAATTGCTAATGCCTTTTTCAATTCAGTAGCAGAAGTATTAGCTACTCTAACTCTTAAACGAGCTTTCTTTGGCATATCATCTGCATCAGGTACAACACCATTATTAATATCTAAAGTGTAATAACCATAATCATTAATAATAGGAATATAAGTAGATTTACGTTTTGGAACATCCCATAGTAAATAACCGTGATCCAATCCTTCACCATGATTCTGTTGAACTAAAGAACCACAATAAGAAATGGTTTCTTCTTTATTAAGATGTTGTCGTTTATGAATATCACCTAACAGTCCCATATCATACCCTTTGAATTGAGTAATTTTCACATCAGATGGTAATCTAAATCCTAAATCAGTTTGACATTTATCTACCGTTCCATGGAATAATACAATTTTTGTAGCACCTTCAACATCCTTAGCTTTTATATATTTTTTCTTATCATCCCAAACGTCCCATACTACAAAAGTGGCATCTGCACACTTATATACACCAGTATCTTTTAAATAATGTAAATTTGGATGATTAAGATTCTCTACTATCGGGGTTAAACAATCTAACCGTGAACGATTGTTTAGATTACAATCATGATTACCTGCAATAATAATTGTAGGACATATATCTGCTAAATTTTTAAATAACCTTGATAGTTGGTCTATCAGTTCTGGAGACATATCTGTTTTAGAGTGAGCTATATCTCCACCAATATAAGCTACTGCATTATCTTTGTGTTTTCGTACTTGTTCGTAAGTTCTTTCAAAAACTTGTTCGTATTCCTTATGTCTTTTAAGATTACGAATCTGTATATCTGATATGTGGTGTATGTGTTTTAATTTACGAAATGGAACTTTTACAACATTTTGTTCTATCAATCAAAATCCTTAATATGTTTTCTAACATCTTTTATAAATTCATCTGGTACTATTATATCCCATGCAATTGGGGTGTGCATATTACCTTCGTAATATTTAGTACAACTACCCATTTGATTCATAAGATTAAATGTTTGGCATATACTTTCAAAAAGTTCAATTTTCGTAACATGAACTTTCCACTCATCATAATACTTCCATATATTTTTTTGTTTTACCATTTAATTTTAACCTCATCAAGTCTGAGAATTTAGTTTTTGTCGTCTTATTAATTAAATATAACAAATTCTCAAAACCAATCTCACTTGGGTCTTTTTCTTTAAACTTTATCATTCTAACATCAATACCATTATTAATAAAGTTATCTGAAATCTTTATTGTATCTTCAATAGCGTCATTATCTAATGCTAAATATATAACTTTTACTCTAGATTCAATTATTTTTTTCTGTAGAGTACTCATAATATTTTTACCAAAAAGAGGTATTGCATTTCTTTTAAATGTCATAGCATCAAATACACCTTCACATAATATTATTGGTTCATCCCAATTAATAAATAAATCAAATCCAATAATATCTTTAGATGTAGGTGAATTACGATATTTCATCTTACTATTATAAAAATCTCTACCTACAAAAAAATTTAATTGTCCATCAGAATCATAAGATGGAATAATAATGCGATTTGAATATAATCCGTCATCACAATAACCAATATTATATTTTAGTATATCATCATCGGTAATACCTCTTTTATACAAATAACTTAGAGCGTGTCTTTTAACGATACTATCCGTACTATTACCGAAGGTTATAAACTCATAGGGTAGTTGTACTACCTCACTAACCTTTGAATCAGTTTTTTTCTTATATCGAGGAGAATCACCAACTAATTCTCTTAATTCATCAAAATGTTGATTACTAGCATTTACTTTTTTTAATAACTGAAATAATGTTCTACCGCCAGTTCCACTTACCCAACAATGCCACTTTTGTGTTTTTACATTTATTTGTAATTTAGGTTTATGATGAGATATAAAAGGTGACCAATACATATACTCATCTAATTTTTTTAATTTAGTTCCATTAGTTTTTAGAACTCTATTAAGTAAATTTACAATTTTATTCTGATTCATCTAATAATTCTAATAATTTGTCAAATTCTAATACTGCATAGGTTTTACTTCTATTTCTTTTAAATACTAATAATGGTATATGTTTTCCAGCATTACTTTCTGCTTGTTCTAATGCAGACCAAATACTAAGAGATTCTTGTGCTTTACATTCAACACTAAATGGAAATAATCTACGAGCTGCAGGGGATAATAGAATATCTTCGCCGGAATCGCCCATTGTTATAGAACGGACATCATCTGGTTCTAAAGAATCGAATTTTTCAAGAATTATATCTCGAACTTTATTTTGGAGGCGTTTGCCCTTATTCTTAGCACTGCGTGGTTTCATAACTTATTATATCATATAACTATTAAAGTAAAACTTCAAATTAAAATTTATTTTTCCATTTAGGATACTCTTTTTTAGCCCATTTTTCGGCTTCTTCTTCAAATTTATTGTCATCGTGAAAATCACCACCTTTTTGTTGGGCTAACTCACCTGCTATGGTATACACTTTTTCATATTTTCTTTTACCCATCTTTTTTCTATCTAAAGCGTGTTTTATTTCGTGTAAAATAGTAATTAAAAGTTCTTTAACTGTACTATAACTTGGTCTTAAATTTATAGTGTCAGTTATCCAGTTATAATCACCTTTATCCTTACTAGTAGTAATTTTAACTTTAGACTTTAACTTATGTAACTTTACAATCTGTTGAGCTGTATCTACAATATCTATTCTTTCTACTAATAAGTTTTTTAGTTTAATCATGAGTACATTCCTCACAATAGCATTTAGGTCTCGCTGATGTATTGGTTATAACTCTACCCTGTGAATTTTTTATAATCATATCCGAATCTCTTTTCACTAAAATATCATCTAATGATAAATCTCGGATATGGCAAGTACAGTCATCACATATTTCTGTAATAGTCTGTGTACCACTTCTTACTTCATACCGAACCACTATCTTCTACCCCACATTGGTGTTTGAATTCCTTTTTCTTCTTGTTTAGTTAACCACTTTTTATGTTGAACTGCAGTTCTACCCTCAGCAGCCAACTTTTTATTAAGAAGTCTTTTTTTACGTTTTCTGTCTTTTGCTTTTCTATTTGGCATTATTCTTCTTCAACTGTTTTTTAATAAATTCTCGTAATTTTTTCTTAACTATTCTTTCTGTTAAATCTTGTTTAACCATCTTCAACTCTTTTGGTGATACTCTAACTTTTTTCTTTCCGATTTCTCTCGGTTCGTCTATGTGAAATGTTTTCATTTACTTACCTTTTTATATGGTACTACTTTGTTTAAATAATCTTTTCTAAGCTCACATCCATTACATTCTTTAATTTTACCTACTGTAACAGTTTTTATAGCTCGAGACACAGTATCTCCTAACCCCTTATCATTTTTTATTAAATTTTTTAATTTAATCATAATTTATCTCGGTGGTTTTAAATCCCACGG
>CALBXV010000342.1 GCA_937890045.1 uncultured archaeon | reverse complement strand
TACTGAAAGTGATTGCCATGAATTAATGGATGGTAGAGTTTTTAATTGGCAATATAATACCGTTCAAGGACAAATTATTAATGTTAAACTTTTTATAGAAAGGGGGTAAAATGTGGATATGTGAAGCAAGAAAAGCTGGTACTGAAGCACATTTATTAGGTAATATAGAGGGTATTGACTATGATATATATCTTGGTGATACATTTGATTCTAAAGGTATACATAGTTGGGAAAGATCACAACGATTATTTCATCATGCTAACCTTATTGTTGGTTGGTTAAATAAAAGTGAAAATTTAATTAAAGGGAGTTAATTTATGGAACATGTAAAGAAAAAAAGAAATAGTTATAATGCTGGTGAGAACAATAGTAGATGGAGTGGTGGTAAAGGTTCATATTATAAAGACCATTATCAACTAAAGTTAAATAGAGCAGAAAAAATAAAACAAATTGGTAATAAATGTGAGGATTGTGGTGCAGATGGGAATATTGTAATATTAATAGCAAGACATAAAAATGGTAATATAAATGACCATAAAATAAGTAATCTTGAAATAAAATGTTCATTATGTTGTGGTACTAAAAAGACATCTAAGATTAAAAGAAAGTATGGTATGACAATAAATGAAATGAGAAGTAAGTATAATCTTTCTTTTTATACTGTTTATAATAGAATATTACCTGGTTGTGATACAAAAGAAGAATTAATTAAACGATTAAAAAAAGAATCAACATTAGCACAAAAAAGAATTGATAAAAATAATAAAACAGTAAAAGATGATTTAGAATTAATAGAAGAATTAGAAGAAGATGTTGTAGAAGATAATATCATAAAAAGTGAAACAACTTAATATATTAAAAATATCTATACAAAATATCTGTACAAAATATCTATGCCAAAATGACAGTAGAAATAACAACAACTTGCATAAATCCTAGTTGTGATGATGAAACAGACCATCTTAGCATCAATGTTAAGAAAGGTGTTTTTCATTGTTGGAAATGTGACTGGGGTGGTAAAATAGTAAATAATAAAGATATCTTAAATTTATTAAAAACTATTAAACCAGTTAAGGTGATTAAAAAGCCTGAAACAAAGGGAAATTTAGTAAATACTAAAGAATTTATTAAATTAACAGATTTATCAAATGAACATCAGGCTATAAAATACCTTAAAAATAGAGATATAACTGTTGATTCTTGTGTCAAGTTACAAGGTTATTATACACAGACTGGTGTATTATCTGGAAGAATAGTTTTTCCTGTTAAAGTTAATGATACAATTATTGGTTGGCAGGGTAGAACAGTCTTTGATAAAACACCCAAATATTTAACTTATGGTAAGAAAAATTTAGGTGTTTTTTCTTTAAAAAGTTTAGATGAATATAAGAATTTTATAATATTATTTGAAGGTGTATTTGATATACTTAAAATACCAGATCACGGAATTGCAATATTAGGTAAAAGAATAAGCAAAGAACAAATAAGGTTATTTACAGCTTTTTTAAATATAAAGACAATATTTGTTATGCTTGATAGTGATGCTAAAGAATATACATTAAAAATTTGTGAGGAATTATCAGAATATTTTAATATGGTCCCTATTATTATTGATTCCGGGGATCCTGGTGATTTATCACAAATAGAAATTTTAGAACTTTGTAAAGGGGGTATAAAAAATGTCTAATATGGGGTATTGCAGATTTCAGAATACATTAACTGATTTGCAAGATTGCTATTTAAGTTGGGATGAAGAACTTAGTGATGAAGAAGAAAAAGCACAGATTTTATTATTAGAAACGTGTCAACAAATAGTAAATGAATATGGATATGAATAATTAAAAGGAGAAATTAAATGAAAGATTTAATGGAATATAAGTCTGATTCATGGATACATAATTTACTTACTGCAGATGATATTAAAAACTATTTATATGTAACAGCTACAGATAGCAATTATTTTTCAAATAAAGAGAAATATTCTATAGTTAAAGAAGAAACAGAATTTAATGGACATAATTGGGACACAGATAATGATGAGCATTATATCATGCTATGGTATGGTTCAAAGCTGGAATCATTAATTTCATATAATTTATTCAGGTGTAATGGCAACGCAAAATTACTTTATAATTTAACAACTGGAAAATATTGTGTACTTACTGAAAAGGATAATGTTGATAGTTTTTAATTTGGAAAATGAAAAGGGAATTCAACGCAAATCGCAAAGCATATGTTTGGTGTAAGAGTAATAGTAGGGTAAAAGGTGATTTAAATTTGCTACGCAAATTTAAAAACGAAAGAAAAAACAAATAAATAATATTCATGGAATATTTTTTCTTTCGTTTAAAAGAAAATATTTCTACCTATTATAACATATTTTTAGTTAAAAAGTCAAGGTTTTTTAAATTTTTTTTAAATCTTTATTATATTAATACTTATGATAAAAAATATTTATTTAAATTTAATAATTTTTGCTTGACTTAAATATCAAGTATTTAATTTATCTTAATGGGGGTATATATTGAACGAGTTGTATAGAAAAAGAAAAAAGATGTTTTTAAAAAGAAAGATTATTAAAAAACCTTGTATATATGGAGGTTGCGATAAGATATTATATACTAGAGCACCAAGTAAAAAATATTGTCGTAAACACGCTAGAAAGTTTGGTATTAGAAAAACTGAAGCTGATTTATATACTAAAAAGATGATTGGTATTTTTATCAAAACTAGAGTTTGTTTGAAATGCGAGAGACAATTTACAAGTTACGGTATACAAAATAGATTATGTCAAAGTTGTAATCATGAGAATAAAAAAGTAGTATCGTCTAGACCTAGACATAAAGTAACATGTTGCGTTCCAGAAATTAATAATAGATATTTTTAATATTTTTAGTGGGGAAAACTATTATGGCTGAAGGTTGTAATGATCCTGTTGAAAATGGTGGTGGAAGTGATGATTTATTAAGTGTTAAAGTAAGAAAATATGATTGGGAATCTCCAGAAGATTGGTTAGGTTGTATGCGTATAAGTAAAGGATATACTGAAGAAAGAATTACAAAACATATGAAAGAACATTTTAATTCAGACCAGTTTAAGATTTATAAATTTTATATTTATAAAAGAGTATATGGAAAGACTTGTAACCCTAAATGGATAGAAGTAAAAGAAATATATATGAAAAATGAAGAGGGGGAAAAGAATGGGTAATGTAAAAGTTATAGGTGAATTAAAAATAGAAAGAAAAATAAAAGATATGGAAATAGGGGAAGAAGGTTATACAGTTCCCTGGGCATATGATGCTAATAATAGAGAGTTGAATGAAGATTATCCTATAATAGATATTTTTTGTGGTAACAATGCTGAAACAGCATCAATGAAAGTTCAATGTATTAATAATATTGCAGGTTATAAGTATACTATAACTCCTCCAGAAAATTATAAATTTCATTAGGAGAATAAATATGGATGAAACATTTTATATATTAACTATGAATACAGAACATTTTCAATGGATGACAGTAGGTAAAACAAAATCTGAATGTAGGAAGTTGTTATATAAGCGTTGGAAATTACATATGAAAGATAGTCGTGGATTGGTAGCTAAATATGTAATAGGTGATCCAGATAAAACACCAGTTGATGAATACTATGGAGCATGGATTCAAAAGGTAAAAATTGGTGGAGCTTATTTAGATGATGAAGATGAAACTTTACCTAAGAGTTATTGGGAGGATGATTATTTTGATTGAAAAACAATGTGATTTATGTAATTTAGGTGAGTATAATAGAAATAAGTGTAGAGAACATTGTATTATTGGTAACGGTAATACAAATAGTAATATTATGTTTGTTGGTGATTTTATAAGTCAAAATGATTCTATATTTGGTAACGCTTTTTCTGGTAATGTTGGATCTTTATTAAATGAATGTATAGAAAAAGCTGGTTATAAAAGAAATGATGTTTATGTTACAATGTTGGTTAAATGTAATACTAAAGGTGGAGCAAATCCTAAAATAACCGAAATAAATACATGTTCTAAACTATTAGAAAAAGAAATAAAAGTAATAAAACCTAAAGTTATTGTTGCTTTAGGTGCTATGGCAGCAAAGTATTTTTTAGGTGGTATTAAATTATCTGATGTTCGTGGGTATGTATTTAAAAAAGATAAATATAGTGTAATTCCTACTTTTGCTCCAAAAGCATCTTTGAGTGTAATAAAGAATTTATATGCTATGCAATCAGATATAAAGAAAAGTTTTAAAGTTGCAGATGATAAATATTCACAAATACCTACAAAATATCTGTTCACAGAAGATATAGATAAGGTATATAACTTATTAAAAAG
>CALBXV010000341.1 GCA_937890045.1 uncultured archaeon | reverse complement strand
CAATGTTTTTTTCCGTTCCATCATACATCAATACTTTTGTACCAACTAATAAACAGGCATTATATTGATATCCAAAAAACTCATTTAATCCATAAGGTGCTGCTACCAAATTTGCCTGGGAAGTAGAACCAATTACTGCAACTGATGCTGTACCGAAATCTCCTGAAAGGTCTCTTAAATCCTTGTGTGCAGAGGTTTCAGCTGTACTTGTATATACATTACTTGTTGTAAGTAGACTACCTTTTCCAGATACTTTATCATATCTAACCATACCTATACTAATTGTTCCACTTGCTGGTAAAAGATTTTTAGGAATTAGTTTAGTTATCCACTTTGGAATTTTCAACTTCATAATATAACCCTATCGTGGTTCAAATGATCCACAAACTATCGTATTTAATTGTTCTTTTAAGTCATCTATTTGAGATTGTTGTTCTTTAATTGCTCCAAATAACACAGGTAATAATTTTTCATGTCTAATTGTTTTATATTTAGCATTAAATGGTGCAGGGGCAATCGCTTCAGGAATAATATGTTCTACTTCCTGTGCAATAAACCCTTGTTCATGTTTATTATCAGGTTCGAATCCTAAATCTTCGACCTCATCTTTCCAATCAAATTCTACAGGATTTATTTGTAAAACTTTATTAATTGAATTTTCTATAGGTAAAATATTTTCTTTTAATCTTATATCTGATGCATAAGCAGTTACGTTATTACTTGCTTGTATCTCCCCACTCACATATAATTCGGGGCCATCTGCAGCTGGTACTGCGATAGTAACCGTGGCTGCCTGGGAAATCCTTCTACCAACTAATAATTGAGTTTCAACAGCAACAATTCCAGTATTACTTGTATTTCCCGTTGATTTTTCAACTTCAAAATTACCAGCAATTAAATTCTCTCCTCCAAATTTAACATACGTTCTTGGCCCCGCAAAGTTCTGTAAACCAGCACGTGTAATTTCAGTTTTTGCAAAATAAACTGACCCTGTTACCTGAGCTTGAACATTTGTACCATATGTACCTGAATCGTCTGTACCATACCGCCCCCAAGTAATATCCCATTGATCTGTACTATCCCCTGTACCAGCACTAATCTCTTCAGTTGAATATGCATATAAAATTATGTAAAAATATCTTTTAGAAACTGTGAATTTCCAAATAGATGTAGTTTGGGTACTTCCATCATTTACCTGGGCAAATCCTGTTTGACTTTGTTCTTGAGTAGTGGTAAACCCACCCCCAGCTTTATCTGATTCTGCGACTTTTATATCAATTCTTCCAAATTTTGCATCTTCTCCAGCATCATCACATTCTATCTTAGCATACACGTGAGATAAACTAATATCAGTAACTGCACCATGATATCCTATATCAAATGGATTGGCTGTGGGATTTGTGGTTGAGCTATACCATCCGTTTGTACCTAAATACGCATAATTTCCTGCTATAAAATTGACTGCTTCCTCTTCGTCCTCATCCATATAACCATCCCAAGCAGTAGCAGCTGTCCCCGCTGTAATTCTTACAATAGTTTTATCAACATTTTGCGTATAAGAACCACTAATATCACCTGTATTTACCATAGAGCCAGTTGCTGAAAATCTTGCTAACCAAGATTGACCAGTAGTAATACCTGCAGATTGAAGAGTTATTGATGGTATTGAATATGCATCTTCACCATCAATATCTATTTGATTTAAATTACTATCTCCACCCAAAACAATTTTCTTATTTGCCGATGAAAGTGATATATCGGTTGCATCTACTTCAAGTGCAGTAGTTTTAATATCTACACCATCGTCAAATATAAAATAATCCGTAGCACTTTTTACAAACTCTGCTTGTGGATTACTTCCATCCATACCGATAATAATACCAGTAGTTCCACTACCCTCATTACCAAAGTTACTCTTATTACCCATCGTAATAAATGCATCTGTACCATCACCAACCATTCTGATAGGATTACTTCCATCAGGACTTAAACTCATAGAATTTTGTGTATTGGATAATTGTAGTGAACCAGCATCTAATTCAAGTTTTGTGGTTTTAATATCAACACCACTTGTGCCATCAAATCTAATATAGTTATCATTACCCGTTCCCTTTGTTAAATCAAATGTTGGAACGGTAGCATCCATACCAATAATAATACCAGCGGTTGTTGTTTGTCCAAATGTGGTTTTACCCATTGTGATAAAGTTATCTGTTCCACCACCTTGTATTGTCACCGCATTTGCTGAACCAACTGTAATCTTTTCATTTGAAGAATCTAACAACAAATTAGTAGATTTAATTTCATCAGAATCTATTGTAAATCCACCTATTTCGCCCTCAATACCATATAAACCATGTTTTCCACTTGCATAATTTCCTATAGCAGCATTTAGAGTAGTACCGTCATAAGTTCTAATAACTGCTTTACTATTACTACCACCAGCATTTTCAATTGTTATACCAGTGTTAGGTGATGATCCTGGTGTTCCACTATCTAATTTATATATACCAGATGTTCCATCTATTGTCCATCCACCAATATCACCACTTGAGGCAGTTATTGATCCTGAAATCGTAAGTGTTGTACCATCCCAAGTTAGTTTATCTCCTAAACTAAATTGACTTGCACCATCCATATAAACTGGAGTATCAGAAGAATTATAAGTACCTGTTCCAATAAATATTTTAGCATTTTGACCATCTAATGTAATTGTTTTAGTTCCACCAACTGAAGTTATATAACCACTATTTATACTCCATCCTTGTGATTCACCACCAATATAACCATCTAAGGCAGTTATTGAACCTGAAATCGATAATAGATTTTCTGAGGCATCCCATGCCAATCCTCTATTGGGAGTAGTTCCTTGTAGGAAGAAATCTCCAGTATTTGCCATATAGGTCATCCAACTCGAACCATTATAATAACCCAAATATTGAGAACCTAAAAATAATCCTGAACCAGCTGGTGCTGCTGCTTTATCGAGCTTTCCTAACTCATCATTAAATCTTCTGTCTGCTGCATATGATAATGAAGCTGATACTTGTGTGGAAGTATTATTACTTGCACTTAGTTCCGTTGCCGCGGCACTAGCCTGTCCTGCTGCGGTTGCATTGTCTTGTGCGGTATTTGCCTTATTTGTGGCATCTGTAGATGCACTCGCTTCTGTTGCTGCGGCTGCGGCCTGTCCGGCCGAAGTTGCTGCAGATTGTGCATTTGATGCTGATGCCTGAGCTCCTGATCCTACCCCTTGTGAATAAGTTTTTCCATCTTCTAATGCACTAGCTCCCGAACCAGATGCATCAAAACTTCCACTAACAGCTGCGGGTGTTACAAAATCTCCACTATTTACTACATTTATAGTACCAGCTATAGTTAAATTACTTCCATCCCAATGAAGATATTGTGTACCATTTCCAGCATAAAGTTCATAATCACTACCATCTTTACCCATCAACACACCAGTACCACTACCAAATGTTGTTGTTGAACCTAATCTTATAGTTTGTTGAGCTGAATTAATATCTAAATTACCTGCCTCCAAAGTAAATGTATCAGATGCAATTGTAATATTACCATCCGTAGCATTATCTAAACTAAGATAATTAGTTGCTCCACCAACTTTCCAAGCTCCTGTGGTGTACCA
>CALBXV010000340.1 GCA_937890045.1 uncultured archaeon | reverse complement strand
CTCGTGACTTCGAAGGTAAACTCGGGAAAGTGATAGGGGATGATATTAAATATATTCAAAGTAAAGTTGCCGGATTGAAAAACTGGCGTGATACTGCTATAAGATATGGGATGATAGAAGCTGTTAAGAGAGGTGCAGATAATTATACATGGGTTGGTGGCAGTGCTATTGCTGAAAGGTTTAGTTTAGGTAAGGTATACGATACTATAGTTTGGACAAAACATTCAGATGATACTTATAGCTTAGGGGGTAGGCCGAAAAGTGGAAGATTTAACGAAGTACTGAGAGCTCATCAAGGGACCCAGCAGTTAGAGGCAAGTCACTTACCACCCGAAGAACTGCCCTTGTGGGTAGGCGAAGAAGTTACAGATAAGATTACCAAGGGTGTTGGTTTTAATAAAACCGGTTTTTCTGAAGATATTCCTATACCTTTATCCGAGGGAAAATTCCTAAAGCTGCAGCCCAAAGACACGCGGGGCATCCTTAATGTAAAAGACCTAGAAGTAGAAAGCAGGTGGGCATACGGGGTTTACGGGGATACAAAAAAAGTCATTGAGAAAAAGTTTCCCAATGAACCGTCTATGCTTAAATATGCATGGGATGGAGATAATGCAAACATGACAGCTACTACTCTAAAAACGTTTCTTAAAAGGGTATTGCCAGACAAAGCCGCTCTCACAGAAGCAAAGGCTAGTATGGGAGCATATGGTGTACCCAAGAAAGATACGGGTGAAAGGTTTGTCGTGGCAAGACAAATTGACGTAGATAAAGTACCCGAAGGGCAATTTGCTGATCATATGGCATTGGTAGATAAAGTGGACGGTGTTTTTCACACAGAAGAAGAGGCTTATAAATTTGTCAAAGAAAACAGACCTTATGAGATAACTAAGGGATCTGCGGACGTACCAATGACACATACCTTAAGTTCACCAAGTAAATATACAGAAGAGACTTCGGTATGGAGAATATTTGAAGTAAAAAGACCGTATAAGGAAGAACGGGTAATGCCTGTTGAGACGGAAGAGGTGTTTGCAGAATATATAAAAGCAGGAGGTGGCATGGAATTAATGACTTCTCAAGGTAGAAGGACCGGCAATATTGGGGGGTTTGATATAATTGATGATGCCCTTGATAACACGGTGTTCCGTGTACGCAAGAAAGATCTACAGGCAGTAACGGAAAAGATAAACGCCCCCTTGCAATCGCCGGGGCCCAGTCAGAGCTTTGGTTCTATTCCTTTAAATAAAAAAATAATAGAGGCAGTTAAAAAAGGTTTATCACCAATTGCCATGCTTCCATTCATGGGCTGGTTATTGTTTGGTGGTGACAATGAGGCAGAAGCTGGTATTATTTCTAGTGGAATTAAAACAGCTAAAGATATAGCTATAAAGACAGCTGAAAAGACAGCTAAAACAGCCAGAGAAGCAGCTAGAATAACAGCTGAAAAGACAAAGGCTGTTATCCCTAAGGCTAAACTTGGGGAGCCAAGCACGAAGGGGGAGGCGTTCCTCAAGGATGTTGTAAGGATGCAGGAAAAATCTGAACAACAAAATAGATTAACATTAGACAAGGCAAAGAGGTTTTTAAATAAATCGATAGTAGATGTTAAGGGGCATACTAAAAGAGCTTTGGCTTCTTATGCTAAACATTCTCTCGATGCAAGGCTTGCTATACGAAGACTTGATCTTATTGGTGGTGCACATGAAAAAGCAATACAGGACTCAAGTGCAGCAGACGCAATAATATATAGAGGATTATCTAAGAGTAAGCGTACATTATTAGATGCCTTTATTAATGCGAAAAGAACTATTGAGATTATAAAGAATAAAGGCAAGAAGTTTAAGATTCCACCTAAATTTAAAAATGCGCAAGCATTTCTTGATGAGATGTCACCAGCCCTGAAGGCAGAATTAGAACCAAGAGCAAAAGCATATTGGGAAACATTTGATGCCCTTGTAGCGATGATGAAGGCTGAGAATCTATTGTCACCTGAAGCCTTAGCTGGCTTACGTAAATCTGGTCGTAATTATTCACCGCGTAAGGTATTGGAATATTTTGACCCTGAATTAACCTTTACATTTGGCGAGAGCAAAATAATTAAGGTTGGCACAAGTGGTTTAAAACCATTGGAAAAAGGTACTATAAAGGATATAGAAACCAATACATCTATATTATTAAACGAGGCAATAGTACGTGCACACACAAGAGTTTTTAGGAATAGGGCTAATAAATCATTGTATGATTTTGCTAAAAATGTTCCACATAATGGTATTGCTACGCTATCTAAAGTGGTCAGGGTAACAAAAAGCGGTAAACAAATCTTTCAAAAGCCACCTCTTGGATATGACAGGATTCCTGTAATGATTAAGGGTAAGCGGAAAGAAGTGCTTATGCGGCATGAGTTTGCTAAGGGATGGGTTTTGAGGGATCCTATTTTTAATCCGGCTATTGCCAATACACTTTCTTGGGTTAGCGGGTCTAAAATATTAAAGGCAATGGCTACCGGTTTAAATCCTGAGTTTTCCCTAACAAACTTACCACGAGATCTGGCACATATTTTACTTATAACAGATGAGTATTCAAGGACATTACCAGTAGCTTTTATTCAGCTCATACAAGATATAACCATGATTATCCCCAGTGCTACGGGTATAAGACCAATAAGAGGGGGAAAATCTCTTGTCAAAACCCTAAAACACAAGGGTGTTAAAGGTGTTTTTAATAAGAAAGATTTACAAAAGGTTTTAAAAGATACGTTTAACAGGGAAGGTCTTTATCGTGATTATATAAATTATGGCGGCGGTATGGAATTCATGACTCACCAAGGTAGATTCGCCAGAAGTGAATTCGGTAGGCTAACTAAAGTAGTTCCTGAAAGCGTTATTACACAGCTGGGTAATGTACAAACATATCTTGGATATGTTGGTGAAACATCTGAAATTATAGGTAGGCTAGCACTAATGCGCAGGGCTATGAAGAACGGTGCAACTCTGGAAGAAGCTACATGGATAGCAAGAACTTATCTTGATTTCTCGCAAGGCGGTAATATTGTTAAGGCTATGGATAGTTCTGTCCCTTATTTAAATGCAAGTATACAAGGTACACGTGGAATATTTAGAGCGGCAAGGGATAAGCCCGGTGTGTTTGGCTATAAAGTTGCACAGATTGGCACAGCTTCTATTATGTTGTATTTAGCAAACAAATATATGAATCCAGAAGCATTGAAACAGATACCACCAGAAGTGAGGGCAGCGAATTGGATTATAACTACCCCATTCAGTTATCTAGATAAGCATGGCAATAGAAGGTATTTTTATATAAAGATAGCCAAAGACCATGGACAAAGACTTATAGCATCTCTTTGGGAAAACCTATTTAAGAGAATGTGGTACAAAGACGAGTTTGATTACAAAGAGGTAGAAGATGCTGTTGATGCTTTTGCACCACGCAAGCCCAGTGATTATTTACCGCCAACATTTGAGGCTATACTGGGTTACGCACATAATAAAGATTTTTGGCTAAAAAAAGAAATATGGGAAGGGGGAAAGCTAAGTAAACCATTTGAAGAATACACAAGCTATACACATCCTGCCTTTATTAAATTGGGACAGTTATCAAAAGATGTACTTACCGAACGGATTTCATTGTCACCAGAAAGAACTAGGATAGCCCTTTCACAGATATTTACCAGAGGTAATCCTTGGACATCATTGACAGGATTTGCGTGGAAACAAATATTTAAGGATTTATCACAAAAAGAACAAGACCAAGTAACGGCTGAACTTATTATGAGCCAACCTTTTCTTAGGAGGGTATTATCAGGAACAGACCCAGTATATGAACACGGTCAGATGTTAAAGCGTGTTGCAGAAGATTCTAGAACAGATATTTATGCACAAAATAGAGATTTTGATAGGTTGTCCCAAGATTTTCTTGATAGGAAAAAGAAGAATGCCCGTTTAAGTACCAGAACAGACAAGGCAATACAGGGTTTTATTAAGGGGTTACCTAAACATGCTGTTAAAAGATTAACTGCTAGGCATAGAAGGCGAGCAAAACTACAGGGTATAACCAACATTAGAATGTGGTTATTATTGGCTGATATTGATGTTCCAGAAAATAGAGCTAGAGCTTTTTGGAATATATGGAGAGAGGGTTCTAAAGAGGAAAGAGAACAATTAATCAAAGATGCAAATAAGGCACCAGATATAAAGAGTAGAAGATTTATAGCTTACTTTAATGCCTTAAAAAGGCAAACTTTAAGGGAAGAGGAACCAACTCTTAAAAGAAGGCAAGCTTTACAAGAGGAGAAATAATAGAAATTAATCTTCTTTAATCTTGGCTACTATCATAATACCAGCAGCTAATATAGCTACTGGTATTATAACAACGGCAAACAGTAAGAACTCATACCACTTCAGGCTTTGTTTCATCTGCTTCCCCACCTTTTATTAAATCCGTAAATACTCTACATAAATCATCAGCACTCCAACCAGAACGGTCTTGTTCATATCTAGATATCACCTTCTTAATATCCTTGATAATATCTTCTTCTCCCAATCTAAATCCCACATCTTCCCCTTCTGCCAATCCTTCTTCATAGCCCTCATCATAGCCATCTGCATGTCCATCTCTATAATCATCTCTAAAGTCATCACCCATCTTTTACCCCTTCCAGTTCTTTGTTTAATGCTAAAATTAAATCCTCTTTGGTAACACTATCTGGATTAGCTTTATACCTATCTATTATCTTTCTTACATTGAGCAAGGCTAATCGTCTTTCTTGTAATATCTGATAGTTTACTATCTTTTGGTACTTAAGTGGTATCTTAGTCCCCATTAATATTTACCTCTACTGGTAATACCATATTCTGCATGGACAATTGCACAAAAGCCTCTACATCTATCTGGTCACGCCTCTCATCTGGTGTCTTAAGCCTGTCTGAGCTGCGTTCTTCATACTTAATATTCTCATCATCATAATGTTTCATCAAGTCATGACAACGAGGACAATCTGGTGCTGTGTATATATATTTCATTTATTTCCCCTTTCTTTACCATGATGCCCAATAATAAACTGAACGCAAGGCATCATTATCTTTAACATTTAGCCATTTAATTGCCCCCTCTATTTGTTTAGCAGTGTCTTGATAGTCAGCACTTTCGCTCTCGCCAAAGAAGAAACCAGTAGTATGTGGTAGCCCATCCTGCATTACAGCACCCAGTATTCGTTCTAAATTCTTTGTTTCCAGATAAATACTTTGGCAGTTATCCTGACCATCAGCAAATTTTTCTACTATATACCCATGTAAATTTGGGTGTTTTCTCCAATATCCTAGCTCAAAAGTCTCTGATTCCAGTTCAAATCCCTCTATTTTCCTTCTTCTATCCATGTGATATTTCTTGCCTCTTAAATACATATCTAATCCCACAGCTTTCTCCTTTTAAAATGAGACGGTTTTAAAGTTTCACGCCCTACCCCACGCCGAACCTCTGAAGCACTCTGGAAACACCCCTCTACTATCAAAATTCTGCATCTCTCAGGGCTAAAAACGCTAGTCTAACATCTTTATTTTAGCCTTGCCCTTTCCGATAAGGGTTCTGGTTTTCTTTGTAAACTTTTTAACTGTCATTTTGGCAGTCTTTCTCTTACATTTCTTACACTTTATCTTGGATAATGGTATGGTTTCACCACATTCAGCACAATGATTAACCTCGCCCACATTAGTATCGTTAGTTGTCTGTATATATTCATCAGTTAATTCTGGTATTATGGGTAAAACACATTTAGAAAAGAACTCACATGGTTCTTTTTCTTTTATCCAGCATTTTCCCTCTTCTTTAAACCTTTTACCAAAAAGGTCTACGCCCAGACAACTACCACCGACCATGTTACAACACTCATGGTCTACTAGATTATATATTGAAGTTGATTTTGTCATTTCCCTCTCTCCCCTTATTCAATATATTTACAACATAGGCTTTATATTCCTTTATATTATCATTAACACGCTCATTCCAATCAGTATCCATTTTCCATTTTCTTATTGTCTCATGAGAAACACAAACACTATTTGCTATACTTCTAAGTGTACCCCCCTCTAACATTAGTAAACTAGCATAGTATTTTTGAGAATACATTCCCTCAACAGTATAATCAGAAATATAGGCATGCATTTTACTGTCAATAAAATCACTTAATAATTTATTTGTTATAAATGTGTTCCAACCCCTAACGCTTGCCATGTTATTCTTATACATATTAATCACTTCCTTTCCATTCCACCTCTTTTGTTGTGGAATCCCATATATCTGGATTATCTAGCTCTGGTTCTACCCAGTGCAATTCATGTACTTCTACTGTACCTTCCCCATCTTTATGGTTAAGGCTTATTATCCCAAATAATCTTCCCCAAAATCCCATATCTATCTCCTTATTAATTTTCTTTCTCTTTTAAACATTCCCATTTATCTGTAAAATAAATACAATCCCAACTGTCTCTCAAATCATTGACAATTTCTAGCATATTTTCCAATGTAGACTTTTGAATCCACTTTGACCTTTTTTCCTTAATATCTTTTAGCTGTTTATACATCCATTCAATTTTTTCCACGTCTATCATATTCGCCTTCTCTTTTTCTTTAAATTTATTACCACGAAAGTGAGTTCCGTTCCCTAACATTTCTCGTATCCTTCCTTAAACAACCTAATAACTTCTTCAAAATCTTCTAAATGTTCCATAAAATTTTCAAAATCATAACCATTAATTACCCATGCCCATGCCGTACGCCTTACCAAATTCATTTCAGACTGACCAGTATCATTGTAGGCTGTTTTTCCTTTTAACATTAAATCCCTTACCTTTACCAATTCTTCATTTATTTCATTGTCATTCATTTTATCTATCTCTTCTTCTGTTTTCATTCTCATTTCTCATGTCCTTTCTTGTGGCAATCCACACATCTTACTTCTTGTTTTTCTGGTGGAACAAGAAGTTCCTTGTAAATAAATTTGAATATCTTCTCCCAATTGATACCATCTTTGTGGTGTACTACTACTTTAACTTCTTTTCCTTTAGCCTTACTGCCTTTTTTACCACATACTTGGCAAGTATTACTATCTCTTTTGATAACACTAGCTCTTTCCCTAGATCTTAACGAGAGCAGTCTCAAGACAGCCTTGATTCTAGAACGAGGTGTATGTGGCAGTTTCTTTCCCAATTATCTCCTTACCTTTTTAATTTCGCATACAAATGGTATTCTGATAAGCCAACGATAAGGAACATAGTCAGGATACCAGAACCAACCTATTCCACGCCATTCGCCTAATCTCCATATCACTTGTATTTTATCTATAAGCATTATCTTCCCCCTATTCAACCAGTTCGTCAACTGATAAACCCTAATCTGTCCTAGCTAATTCCCTTTCTATTTCGGTTTGCTTATCTGCTATCTGTTCTAAAATCTTCTCTTTTTCCTTCTTACCCGCCACCTTTAGCATTACTTTAGTTAGTTGAATTATATCTTTAGTCAATTCTTTTGTGCGTGGCGTTGATTGGACATCTTTTTGCTTTTTATCTGTATATCCCATGGGTGGTTGATTAAATTGTGGCTTGGATTGAACTGGTTCTTCTCTTAATATCTCATTCTCCCAACATCTACCACGAATCCATGAATCTGGATAGGGTATATATTGTGTGTTTTTCCATTGTACCGATTCAAATTTATGTGCTACAACGGACTTAACAATAGTCGTGAACAAATCAGTGTCAGGACTCAATTTAATCCAAGCCTTTAAGGTGTTACTCTTGCTAGTCTTACGAGGATATACTTCCCAAAACTTGACGAACCCATTTAGTAATCCTTCGTTAAATTTCTTTGCGTCAATTTTAAGGTAAGAGGCTGTACACCCCTTATTTACACATCTAATCTGTTTTTTGTTTTCAGATTCCCTTACTTCTTTTTGACATAATGGGCATGGTTTCATCATGGTAAGTTCCCCACTGATAAATCCTCTACCAGTCTCCATAGCTCGCTAGCCATTTCTTCCCTATCACCTGCAAGTACATTACCTTTTGCTTTCTTTTCCCATTTTGTATATACAGGTCTAATGCAATCTAAAAACCTACAATACTCATCTTCTGCACCATTATCACGACCATCATCATAACCACTATCATAACCCCCACGCTCATCTGACGATTCAGCACCATCTTCATAACCATTTTCCCGTTCTATGCTCAACATCTTATCAAGTTCCTCAAATGTTGTTGGCAATTCCCTGTTTTCTGGAGAAGTTTCTGGTTTGTGCGAATCCCATACTTTTCTTCTTTCATCAACATTAGACATCTTCACTCTCCCATGTAGTAGTTGGTACAGTATCTATTCCTGCACCAGCTATAAGTTCTAATACTTGATAAAGTTCTATAACTATTTCCATATTACGCTTGTCTGTTACAATCTCATCTTTCCATTTATCTATCACATCTTGTGCTAAATCTGCTTGTTCTGTTACCCCTTCATCATAACCCTCTTGGTAGCCATCTTCATAGTTACCAACCATTATTTCTTTTTCTTTTACACTAGCCTTTACCTTACTCATATTTTATCCCTCCAAGAAATTTTATAATTCCTTTTACCACCCCTAAAATTACCACACCCTTCCCATATCTCCTTTCCATGTCCTTCCTTAAAGTCTTTTGCTATTTTATCATGATGTTTTTTCCATTTATCTTCACATTTTTTACTACTATGGTTTATGCCTAGTCGTTTATAGAATTGCTTATCAGTTTCTTTTGTTGTTTTCTTGCCTTTTTTAGTCATTTGAACCCTTCTTTGTACCTTTGCGTAGTTTATAAATTCTTGTTTGGTATAATCTTGTTGTATTTTCAAGGTAAATATGACAAGCACCACAAGTTCGTATATATTTGTTACCATTAAATGTGCAACCACACTTCATACATTTAACATGGTATTTAGGTTCTACAAATATTTCTTCCCTTATAGCTTTTGTGCCGTACTTATCAAGTTCTACATTACGATTGGTAGTTCTATATTTATAATATGATGATTCTTGACATGCTGAAAACTTTTCTCCCTTTTTGGGTGGACAAAACCTTCTCCAATGCCTACCCTGTATGAATGTTTTGTTACATTTCCTAGCTTCACAAGTATATATATCACCCTTTGCCATTAACTTCCCTTAATTTCTTTCTGTAAGTTATAGATTTCTAAACAATTGGTAAATATCCTAAATTCTTTGTCTAAATTATCCCATCTTCTGACTGCAAAGTTCTCATTCTCTGCTCTTGGTATGTTAAGTATCATTGAATAGTCTACATGGTGATCATTCTCTATAAGTAATTCACTGTACGCAGCGAGTTGGTATGCCATATTGTCATATATAGCCTTACCAGTTTTTAGATCTATTAATACCAAGTGTTCTCCCATTCTGACATAAATATCTATCGTGCCACCATACTGATAATCTTCTGATACCAATTGCCTTTCTAATATTAGTGGTTCAATATTATTAGCCTTTTCCCAGTCATGGAATGATATTATACAATTCTCTGCCTGTTCTATCTGTTTCTTTGAGTATTCTGAAGTATCACATTCTTCTTTTGTTAGATGACAATGTATCATGTTATGTGCTAATGTTCCTATATCAGCCTTGTCATCTACATATTTACCGACCTGTATTCCTTCTAGTCCTAACTTATTAGCCCAAGGTATCAGAGCAGGTTTATTTAATATGTTTAATATTGTTGTAACTCCTGCCACACCAACACCTTCTGCATTCTTGTATCTTGTGTGTGCTTGTGATTTTTTAGTTGCCAATTTTATATCCTTTCTGTAAGACAGGGATAGCAGGTGAGAAAGGAGGTGCATGTTATGTGCAAGTGTTCATAACACACTAATCAGCAACCTGCTATCCCCATTATAAATGTTTACCCTTTCTCTGTTAAAAGGGTGAATCTTCGTCTGCCATTACTTCATCAAGCCTAACCCTAATACACGGAACTGTACTGCCTTGAAATTCACAGGTTGTGGGATACATTATAATTGTACAACCTATCCATGATTTTTCATCATCACCTAGTCCAGAAGCTATTGTCTTGGCATTGGTTTTGTTAAGTAATAATGATTTTTCCTTTCCATTAAACTTTAGCTCTATCTTATCATGAATCGTATTATCATCACCCTTTACACCAACCAAATCCACCTCTAATATTTCTACCTTATGCGATTTTCCATTCAAATCAGCCTCTCTTAACCAACTACCACTACCACTACTTTCATATATCCTATTCACACTCATCTTTTCTCCTCTTAAAATTAAAAAATTAAATACACATTGTTTCTACTGTCTTAACCTTGTTTATATTTTTCTTTGGTTTCCTCTTAATCTTTTCTAATCCTTCTACTGCTATTGTTGGCACATTAATATCTATATTTTCTGGTTTGACTGGTATTGATAACTTACCATTTGGATATTCACTAATTGTAACTAATAAATTGCCACGAATAATACGACCTTGTGCATTAGATAATAATGAACACGGAAAATGTGAGTTAATTGTTTCTTCATCATCTAGTGAAAAGTTAGTATTAGATGAGAATGGGTGAGAATGTGCCACTACATTGTAACCCTGTTCTGTTCTTAATCTAGCTATACTTTCCAGATAATCTACTGATGCCTGTTCCACTTCTTGTTCTGGAACAATATACTCATTAGTTACAAGGAATATACCTGCATCATGCCAGTTCCCCTTAAATAATATAGAAAATTCGTATTTTGAAAACTCTCTCTGTACCGACACTACTACATCTTGTACCCCTTGCCCCAGTATGATAGTTGGTTTTAGTATTACAATATCACTATCCCAACTACCAACTTTATCATTGTTCTTTTCAGCCATTCTGATAACCATATTCACTCCCTTTCTCAATGAAAAATTATTCTACCAATTAAAAATATGTTTGTCAAGTGAAAATAAAAAAATCGTAAACCCTTTCGTAGCAATAACTTACGATTTTTTCTTGACAAAACGCAAAAAACATGATATAAACTAGTGTTTTCCGATTCCCCTTTTTAAAATGGTAAGCATGGGTTCATACTACATACATCATTATAGGTACTTTCCATTTCATTTATTCCACTATCCCATTGTTCTTTGGCTGATTCTTTGTACCATGAACCAGTAGGTGTTTTCTTGTAACCTTTTTCTATCATATATGTATCTCGGTGTTCTTTCCATTCTTTTTCACTCAATGTATCATAGTCAACCCGTGTTAAATCTGAATTACTTTGTGAGAATGGAAGATGATTTTGTGATAGTAAGTGTTTGTTGGTATAATTTCCTTTACTGGTAGTAGAATAGGTTTTCTTTTTGATATTATCTATTCCAACTATGTCTTCACTAGCAGAAGAACATGACTTAATATCTTCTGACTCTATCTCAATCTTAATCTTGTAGTCTTTACTGGGTGTATCTAGTTTTAGTGTAGCCGAAGTAATATCACCATCTCTATCAGTTAATAGACTACAGGGAAAGTGAGTATTAATATGAGTGTCATCAGCACCAGAATAGTTACCAGTACCAACACTAAATGGGTGAGAATGTGCTACTACATTATAGCCATCTTTAATTCTTTTCTCTCCTATATTCTCATCATAGTCTACTGATGCACCACTTACTGTTTGCTTGGGTATGTAATAGTCATTAGTTACTATGAATCCATCTTCGTCCCAGTATCCTTTGAACAGTACAGAGTATTCATCAGTTCCTATCTTTTTTTGTATAGATGCAAGGATATTTCCAACTCTATCCTCTACATATATACATGGTTCTGTGGTTCTTAATCCACTATCCCATGTTACCGAATCCTTACTCTCATATATTTTAGTCATTTTATCATGTCCTTTCTTATCAAGATTTATAAATTCCACACCAAAGATTTACTATGCTCTGCCTCGTATTCAGTATTTTCCTTTTCTGACTCTGCTATATTATTCAAGTCAGTATCAAATAGTTTATGCCCCTCATTAGCAATCCTACTATTAAATGGGCTAGCTAAATTACCAACTTCCATTTGCTTCTCAATCTTATCCATAAACTCTTTCAATGACTTGCCTTGTAAATCACCTATACACACATTGTTAGATTCACTAATGTTTGGGTGGTATGAATCTTTGTGAGCATTAGCTGTACTAACAGTGGGTGAGATAGTAATGTTTAGTCCTTTAGTAAAGTATTTACCCTCTGGTGCAGAAATATTTTTATGTCCAGTAGTAAATGTTTTCATTGGTATACTCTTATTGTATACCAATCTGTTATCCTTGACAACCCAACCAGATTTTACCGATTTAATTCCCTCAAGGAATGATTGTTTGTTTGATTCTTCCATTCTAGTCTTGATTGTTAAGCGTTCTTGAGTTAGTGTACGCTTGATAGATTCAACTTGTGATTTGGCTATTGCCTGTTGAGTTCTAATTGTCCTTTCTATCTTCTTTTTTCCCTCACTTACAAAGTGGTCTATATCAAATTCAGTCTTAATGATTACCTTTTCCACCTTATTAGCATCAATACTCTTGATGTTTTTCTCAAAGATACTTAAGTAGTGTTCTCTTGGATTACTATTATAGTGGTCATTCAATATCCATTCAAACATAGTAAATGCACTACCATTTTGATGATAGAAATCCATAAAGAATATGTTTCTTAATGAATCCACAACAGCAATTATATGGTTGTTACCATGATTATCCCAAGAACTATATTGTTTTATAATAGTTGTATTAAGTGGCTTATGTAAGTCAGTACACCTATTATCCATCTCACCTTTATATTCTTTTGGTACTTCTATTCTTTCTGTTGCTTCGCCAACATGAGGTGGATTATAATTAGGTCGTATCTCTGCGTATATAGATATTGTACTGTTTTCTTCCATATTATCTTCATCAATAGAAGAACCCTGTATAACCACATTAACACCATACATCTTTTCATAATCTTCTGGTGTTTTACCTAAACAGGCAATAAATTCTCTTGTTTCATTACTATTCCTAGATATTGGCATGGTCTATCTCCTTTATATCTTCTTGTTTAACCTCTAGCAATTTAGCAATTAAACTTTTCAGGTTTATAGAATGTATATATTCTTTCTTTCGTGGTTTACTTGTCATTACATATATGAGGATAATATCTGAGATGATTCTTGGTGGTACTAACCATGATGGTGTTATAGTATATCCTGTTGCACTTTCTCCCCATACACTTAAGCTAGATGGATTAATATGAATAGTAATGTTCATACCATCATATCCACCTGTAATCCTAGTCTTTTCCTGTAACCCTTCTGGTAATGCACCAGAAGAATCTCTGCAATCTACTATTAATTCATAATTGTTAAATAGTTCTGGTTCTACATTCTCTACCCTTTCTTGAATCGGTGTAACATTTACTAATCGCCTTTCTAGTATATATTCCATTACAGCTTCTACTTTAGGATTACCCTCATCAATCATTTTAAAGGGTGTCCTGTTTAGGTTGGAATGTTCTACTATATCAGGATCAATTATTAGTATATCATCTACACCTGATAGAGCAAAGTCAGATGCTACCCAACTACCTACACCACCGACACCTATTACTGCAACTGATTTAGGTATCTTTAGCCTCAATGATTCCTGTCTAGTATACAGGGTTTTCTTTACACCTTGTATTCCTCGTTCATGTATCTTATAGTATCTCTCACAATCCCTTTTAGACCATGAACCACCTTCTGTTGTGCCAATAGAGGCGTTTTCTCCTGCAAGATGATAAGAACCTTTGGTTATCTTGACTACCTTTCTCTTTTCACTTGTTGAAGTGAGGCTTTGTATTATATCACCTATTGCAAATTTATCTTCTGTTGTCATATTAATCTCCTTATAAACGGGAGAGAACTATTACAGGAATAGCCCTCTCCCTCTCCATTAAAATACCGACTATGCAATCCAAAGATACTTCGCCTCGTTGTATTCCTCTATCTTAATCTTGCCCGAAGTCATTGGGAAGTCATTAGGCTGTACTGCTGTGCCATCTGACTTCTTAACATGGAACTTTCTAACCCCTGAGTCTCTGGCTAGTTCCTTGATATCAGCAGAACTAACAGAATCAAAAGTTTCAGTAGAACCATCAGGTAACCCGACTGTTACCCCATCTGTTCCACTATCCCAAGTGCTACCACCATCTGTACTACCACCATCTGTACTACCACTACCACTACCCTCTCCAAATTCCTTTTCCATATCACTCTCCTATAGGATTGAGGATTGAAAAAATAAAACAGAGGAAACCTATTCCCCTGTTGTACACAATGTGTACACTACAACACCCTAGCCCTATTACTGCGAGCCAGTACACAGGTATTGGTTAAGGTGTTGCAGTACAAACATTATTATCTTGTTGTAGTAAAATATCTAGGTATATCCGAAAATGTATAACTACCAATCTCTTGTTTTTCAAACCTGTCTGTGTAGTAATAGCCATATCCATTCCTAGCTCTACCAACACGAATCAGGTGAACATCAAACCTATCCTCACCACGCTTGTTAACATAGCCATCTATACCAATACCAAAGGTATGTCCAGCTACATGACATTGTATGCCATCTCTAATAGTGCCACAACGCCAAGCATTGTTTACTCTACCACTAAACCTTCTAGCTTGCCAACCCATTATTCCACCCCCTTTATATTCCAAAAAGCTCTAGCTCTGTACTTGTGCTGATATCATCTTCTACTAGATTAACTTTAATACATTCACCTGCCTCTAATTCACCACCATCTAATTTAACGAAGATATCTTCTATATTTCTCTCATTTAGAGACATAGAATAATCCCTTCTGTGTCTTAAATTAGCTAAAAACACATCAATGCCTTTTTCAGTCTTGTATTTCTTTATTTTTGGTTCAAATAACCATAGTCTATGACCATGATTATCTCTGGTTAGCCACATATTATTCTCCTTTCTGGTTTAAAAGGTCATTTTGGTGGTCTTGCCATTCTCTGAGAATATAGTCCTTGAACTTATCCTCATCAAATAATATATTATCAGTTTTTAATACATCACATAGTTCCAGAACGATACACCCCAACATTCCTATCTTACCATTGTTCTTCAGATATTTTTTATATCCTCTTGTAATGCCGTCAGCAATAAGAATATAATCCCTTTTATTCATTATATCACCACCTTTCTAGATGGCAATTTGCATCTTTTCCTCTTACTGCCAACCCATATGTAAGCTTTGGGTAAGGTAGGTGAAAATTGTCTGCCATAACAAGCCGACCAACAGTCAGGCATATCATATACTATATTGCCAAACCAGTGAATAACTGGTCTGCCTAACTGCTCTATACTTCCACAACCAGCCCCATTCTTGCCCATGTACTCTCCTGTTCTATCTCTCCAAGGTCTGTCCGTAAACATATCTTACCTCTCTTTCTGGTTAGTTATTTGTTTTATAACTTCTCTAATGTCTTTACAGTATGCATCTGCTACTATTGGTACTCTTATTCCCATTCTGCACAATTCATCTATTTCAGTAATCTTCTCTTTATACATTCTCAATTCATCTTCTATCTCTCTGTTCTTTTCTACACATACTCTCAATCTGTCTCCCATACTAATACCATAATCTCCCCACTTATCTTCCTCGCTCTCAATATCCTCATTCATATTCATTCTCTCTTTCTGGTTAAATTATAGTGTAGATAGTCTGTATCCATACAAAGAACAGGTTGGACTCGTACAGAGTTTTATTTCCTTATATGAACCACACATACAGTTAAGGCAACTGTATCTAATTGCCTTTAGAGGATTTAGCCTTACTTTCTTTAGCCTACCCCTTATTAACACTTCCTGTTCAACAGTTTGTGTCCTCATTATCTATCACCCCCTTACACTCATAAAGGCTGAAAAAATTTCATGATTTTAATATGCAAAACGTATGCCAATACGCAAGAAAAACTCTAACTCGTTGCTATCAAACGACTTAACAACAAGCGAAAAAATTTCGTATGTCAAAATGGCACGAAATATTTTCGTATAACTGTCAAAATGGCAGTTATTCTTCTTCTTATTGGTAATGCTCAATACACCTCATAGAATATATCCACAAGGTGAATAGAGTAATTACAATGACTATTATTGACATTGTATACAATAATAAATTAATTAGCATTTCTGTGATTCTATCCCAATTCATACCTATTTTCCTTTCTATAATGGCAACTTCACTCCATTTATAATTCGGTATAAAGTTGCTACTGGTTTGGTTCTGGCTAGATATTTATTCCTTATTGCCTTTCCTTGATACATAAGCCATCTATTAGTATCCCTTTCTTTTATGGTCATACTTTTCATATGTCTTGGTTCTTTTATCATTCTAACCCCTTTCTTTTCTTTTCTATTCTTTTCTATTCTATTCTTTCCTTTTCTATTCTTTTCTTTTCTTTTCTATTCCTTTCTTTTCTATTCTTTTCTTTTCTATATGTACGCACACACACACACGCAAGCACACACGCAAGCAAGCACACACGCACGCAAGCACACGCAAGCACGCACACACGCACACACGCAAGCAAGTACACACGCACGCAAGCACACGCACGCAAGCAAGCACA
>CALBXV010000339.1 GCA_937890045.1 uncultured archaeon | reverse complement strand
ATTACATCTATTATTTTATACATATCTAAGACGCGCTTGATATGGTCGGGGAAGCCAATATCATCTCTGATAGTGGTCGACGCTTCATTCTGAAGTGTAGCACCTGCCATCGATCTTCTACCCTTATATTCTTCTTTAAGATAATAAGTAATAAGATCATAGATTGCCAGTTTTAAATCTTCAGGACAAATTTCGTAACCTGCGCGATACGTGACTTTGACGGCTGCAAAGCCTTTTGGAAAATATTTAATACCTGCATCACCATTTATTCTATAAACTCGATCATGCTCCGCATCCACATAATAGTCAGTATTTTCAGTTAAAGTCGTATAGCTATTAGCTATTGAATCTCTTTCCTGTAATAGTCCAACACTAGTAAGTGGTGATTCTGTTAAAAATAATTCTGAGGTATAATTATCATGAATATCAAAGTTCTCTACTTTATTAGCTACAGCATAGTCTATTATTGAATTTCCAGTATATGTTTTGACTAATGCACTTACAGCAGAAACTAAAACATTTAATTGATTATCATCTTTATTATGCTCTATCTTTTTGTAAGTTTTGTACTCTTGAGTAGTAATTAAATTCATTTATTTTTCCTAAAAATCTGGGAGGCAATAACCTCCCAGATTACCCAGCTTTAAGATGCTTTGTATTGTAGTGCCCACTTAGAAGTAGCTGCATCGATTATATCGATAAAGCCAATTCTTTGAGACGCAACAAGTACTCGGCGTTGGTTAGCAACTTCATAGTCGCTTTCAATTGTCATTCCTCTTAGACGTCCTTTAATGAACATCTTAGGGTTGACTGCTACAGCGTAGTATTTACCTACAGCAGGGGTTGCGAATTCATCGCATAGAACAACTGGAGAACCATAAACCGTTCCAACTGATCCTTTAACTTTAGAAGCTAAACTTTCGCCAACTAAGTTGACATCTTGAAATTCAGCGTCGTCCATTAAATTGAACCACTCAGTTTGGTTGACAATATAAACAACATCTGCTGCGTTAACACCATATTTGCCCATATTCTTACGTGCTGCTAATAGATTAGCTGCTGTAAGGGATTCACTTGCAAATGCAGTTGTTGATTGAGTCTTATCACTATCCGCTGATGCGAGAGAAATAAGTCCATCAAAACATGCACCACTTGTTCCAAATGGTCCGTCTGCGAGGTTTCCAACTAAAAGTCCGCTTTCGATAGATCTAGCGTGTGAACGAATCATTGATTCACGAATTAATGGAAGAACAGGCATAATTGCATCTTCTTCAGTTTCGTTACCAAGATATGATTGTGAAATCAATTTCTTAGTTGTCAATGATCTTTCTGTTAAATCTATACCACCATAGGCTGATCCATAAGTATCGCCTCTTTCTGCCAAGTTTCCATGTGGGCTAGAGCCCGATGCTGTTTGGTTACTTTGAAATTCTGCGTAACCTGCATCTGGAAGGACAGGAAGGATCATGGTAGCTGCATTCATTGCAATTTCGCTAAACATAGGAGCGATAATCAATTGATTTTGAATATCTCGTTCTACGTTTGTTGAAACTTCTTGCTCGAAATCGGCAGATGAAACACCTACACCTGAGTGTGCATTCTGTTTTTCCATAACGGATTTACCGTAATCGGTATCTTCGATAGGTTTACCTAATGCTTTACCCAAGAGCCATGCATCATTAATATCTTGTTCATTATAAAAGCCCTTTTTCTCTCCTTTATTGGAGAAAGTTCTTTTAGATTCACGAATATTCATGATTTCTTCTGACTTGGTTTTCAATTCATCTTTTAGCTCTTCTACAACTTGTTCTAGGTTTGAATAGTTTTCGTCAACACGTCCTTCTAGATCAGATACTAATCGTTCTGCTCCTTCAGTTCCTGCTTTAACAATACTTTCTACCTGTGCTTTCTTTTCTTGAATTTCTACTTTAGCAGCGGCTTCGTTTTCTGCGGCTTCTTGAGCTTCAGCTTCCGCTTTAGCTTTTTGCTCTGCATGTTGCATAGCAATAGTTGCAGCCGTTTTTTGTGCCACTTCTTTAGCAAACTCTTCAAGATCGAAATTTTCTTTTGTATCAGACATTTTCGTTTCCTTGAGTACAGTCTGTTTGACTGTTGCTTCTGGTGAGTCTATATTAATAGATTGACCAGGTTTGACAAAGTTAGATTTCCAATCCTGATATTCATCATCAGAATCGAAAGCCTTTGCCACAGAGAAGGTCGCTGCTTGATTAGCGGGTACTGATACCACACTAATTTCAAACAATTCTGCGTCCTTGATTCTATAGCCGTCGGTTTCCTCTATATAATCAGCATCCTTGACTCGGAAACCAACGCTAAAAGCTCCAAGAACACCTTCTTTAATTAAATCTCTAATTTTTCCAGCTGATTGAGATATTTTCCCTTTTATCTTTAATCCAATATCATCAACACCTAACTCAGTTGTTTTACCGATAGGATTATGATAATCATGGTTAAAAAGGATTATAGGATTATTTTCATAATCCCCTATTCCACCTTTCGACCAAGCATCAGGATTTATAATATCTCCAGCTCTATCTTGATCTTTAGTGCTAGCGTAACCTTTTATACTTACGCTACCATCTTCGTTTTCGCTTACTGCTTTAAAATTAGATGTTAGATTAAAAATTTTATTCATTTATTTCCCCTTTTTTCCTGCTGAATTAGCCTTAATTTTTGGTTTTGCCTTAAATTTTGGCTTAGCAGAAGGCTTAGGTGCTGGAGCAGGCTTAGTAGCCTTCTCGTATTCCTCTGGAAAATTCACCTTAATTATTTGTATCATTCTAGCCCATGAACCTGTTAACTTTCTAATTGCTCTTGCTCTATGTGGAGCATCATCTTGTGCAATATAAGTTTTCATGTTCATAATTTCACCTTTTTTGGCAAAATATTCAGCTACTGATTTAACTATTTTCTTCGTTCGTGTCATTTTGTTCTTCCTCTGAAGGTCTTCCGCCTTCACTTGGGTTTGCTGCACTTCCTGCTATATTTGCAGGAACTCTTAAATCATCGTGTCCCTCAACTGGTTCCATTCTCATGGAATCTCTAGCTTCATTTGGACTCATTATTCCGCCATTTACTAAAGTAGTATAATAGGCAGCTTTATCCCTTAATTCTGGTTGTAAGGCTGGAATATTACTTATATCTTCTAATAAGTCAAATCCGAAAAACCTTTCAAATGCGTAATTTATTTTCCTAATTATAGGTAGTATAGTTTCTAAATAATATAACCTATGATTTGGTCTAATGTTTGCATTGTTTCCACTATCTAAAAGAAGTGGAGGTATTCCCAATGCTTGTAAAATAATTCTTTCATTCGCTACAATACTTGGTTGAAAATCTAAATCTTTAAAGTTTACTTCATTTAAATTATCGATCTCAAGTCCACCATCTAAGATTAAAGGTCGTCTTCCGCCTGTATTTGGGTTATATCTAACCCTCCAAGCTGCCAACATTCTTTCTTTAATCTTCTCACTAAGAGTATTTGGGCTTTTAAGTACTAAACCTGGTACTGCTCCATTCTTAAAGAAGTTATCTTGAAAGTTTCTCATGCTTCCTAGAAGTTGCATGGTTCTCCATGCTGGTTTTAATCTAGGAACTCCCCTGTAGATTGAATTAAAAGAATTTTCTTTTATATGTATAATCTCACTAGGAGAATAGTCCACTTGTCCTTCATAAATAAACTTAGTTATGTATTGAGTCTCATGTGACTCTATTTCAACGTTTTCTGCAGGTAATTGGTATAAATGCATTCCATCGAAATATACAAAAATATTACCATCAATTAATAAATCGATAATAAGATTACGTTTAAATGAATTTATATCCTGAAATGGATTAGGTTCAATGTTTAGTAGAGAATTAACTCGTGATCTTCGGATGTTTTTTACGACTGGTTGTAGTCCTACAACTTTATCTCCCACGTCAACGGGAATCTCAGCTACATCATCAACTATCATGTTAACGCCTCTATTTACAACTTCTTGTTGCTCATAAGCGTTTCGATAATTTATGGGATTTTCTCTAGTAGTTATATTAAATCCTTCTTCTCTCGCTATAAAAGGTTGAGCTGGATTTAGTTTTTCTATTCTACCTGGAATAAATCTATCGTACCAAGCCATAATGTTTATCTCTCTGTTTCTCTACCCATCTGGGCTGCTTTCTTGCAGTTATCATTTTGGGTCTTTTTCCATATATTGAATGTAATCTTAAGTGGTGAGTATGACAAAGAGTCACAGCATCTTCAAATAGTTCTTTAGAGTATTCTTCTATAAACGTATCTCTTATCTGCATTATTTCTTCGACCGAATTGATCTTAAGATTATGTTTTACTATCCATCGTTCAAGTAATTCAGTCAAACTATAATAATGATGAAAGTCTAAACTTTCTTTACTACCACAAATATAACATTCGGTATTTTTCTTATACTTAGACTTTGCTCTGTCTCTTATATATTTAACCAAGTCTCTCTTAAGATTCATATACTTCAGCCTTAATAATAATTATACTAAAAAAGTACCTTTTTGTCAAGAACAATTTTTTTCATGGTGTGCTTATTTAAAAAGTTGTGGCTACAGTCTCAAATGTATAAAGTGCATATCTAAGCGCGTCTGCCATATGAGAGTACTCGTTATGCTTAGGCTTTTCTCTCATCAAGTTGGGATTTGGATCCCACTGATACTGGTCTAATGCCTGTAAAACATGAGAGCATCTTTGATCTACAACTAAATTATTATTATCTACTATTGCTGCTACATGTCCAATACCGTCCAAAATTGATTTTTTTGCATTGATTGTTGAAATATCAAAATTCTGTGCAAAGTCAAATCTAGTTTGTTGGGCTGCAGAGTCAATATAAATCCAATCTATATCCCACTTTTCCATTAACCCTCTAATTATAGTAGCATGTTGTTCAGTAGTTCTTTCTGCATCCATATACTCATCTATTAGATAATATTTTTGTTTGTCCCATTCATACCCTATTACACAAAAGGCTGTTGGGTCTTTGTATCCGACATCAAGCCCCGCAAACACATCCATTTTAGCAATATCAATCTCTGAAAGGTCGGAAGTACATTCTTTGTAATCAAAGTTCCAAACTTGTCCTTCGTAAACATTAAAGTCAGCGAGATATTCTTGACTGAATTCTGCTTCTGACATTGTTTTTTTAGCTTCCACGATATCGGTTGGACTATGCCTCGGATTTTCGTGATAACTTGCTCTAATTGAAATCCATTCTGGGTATTCATCGTTATATCCTCTATTATAAAAGTCTGCAAACCAATTATTTCTTCCTCGAGGGGTAGATATGAATAATGCTTTACTGTTTTCTTTATCTAGTGTAGGTCTGAGTGCAATATTGAAAGCGTCTCGACCATCAACTAAAGCGGCTTCATCAAATATAATAAGATCATATGATCTACCTACACAAGAGTCTACCTGATTAATTGAGCCCATTCTTATAGTTGAACCATTAGATAGTTCAATTATTCTCTCCTTGGCATTATCCCTAGTTACTTCTAAATCAAAATGTTTTATAAGGTTTCTTTGTAAATCAAACGAAATTTGAGATAAAGAGTAGTTAGGTGACATTAAAAGAATATGCGTACTAGGAATTAAAGCCATCAACTGTCCAATTACATTGGAAATATATGTTTTACCTTGTCGTCTAGATAAAGCTGCACATACAAATCTATATTTTGGATTGTTTATTGCATTAATTAGTGCAATTTGTGATGGGATAGGTTCAATATTTAGTAAGTCTAAATAACCTTCTACAGGGAGCTTAAGGAAACGTACTGCTGAGCCGTAATCCATAATATTACTTGCAGTAATATCTTTTCTACTAAGTTCTAGCATTTTCTAATGGATTGTATCGCTTTCAGGAAGTATAGTTTTATCGATTAGACGATGCTTCTTTACCAAGTTATATATATGAATATAACCTCCGCACAAGTCCGCTAAAGCCCATTCTTCTTCAGTGAGTTGTGTGTCTTTGTCTTGCAGTTGCTGAAGCGTATGTATCGACGCTTCGGCTATATAATCTAGCCATTCTGCTTTATTAAGTCTTTCCATTAAAGT
>CALBXV010000338.1 GCA_937890045.1 uncultured archaeon | reverse complement strand
GCAACGAGATCCTGCTGTTCACACCAACCACCTTCACAATATAGTGAATTAATTTCTGATTCAGTCACGGCACGGTTGTAGATATGGATATCATCTAAATTACCAGTAAAAGGATAATTTGCATTTAAATCAATGTCGTGTCTCACTGCCCCTATTGTTGAATAATATGATGGCTTTTGAGAATTTATTGACATTGTATATACACTTACATTGTCAAAAAATAATGTAGCAATATTATTATCATTATCAAATGTATAAACTATATGATGCCAACTCGTTGTATCTGCAAAAGATACATCATCCCCCCAATTAAGATTATTATTATCATCTCTAATAGAAGATTTTATATTATTATTTTCAATGTATACATAGATTACTTCTTTATGACTATCAGATTCTCTTGCGTGCATTATCATAGAACCACTTGATGAAGTAGTATTTGCCTTAAACCATAAACTTATTCCCCAACTAGAACTGCTTAAATTTGCTATTGGCCCTAATTCAGCCGTAGTTAAAGCTATCATATTGACCACTCCATCAAAACTGTATGCACTGTTTGCATTGCCAAAGCGGTCTTCTGTAAGTTGAATATCACCATTAGGGGTTCCATTATTTCCATTTCCGCTGGCATCATTGGAGTTGCCGTTGAATGGATACCAGGCAACCAAGCCTTCTGTGGGTGTATCATATTCACAACTGCCATCATCATCATTAGCTGTTTCATCATAGTTAGAAGCATAATGGTCGGTGCAACCCTCAACGTACATATCAGTTCCATTGTATAGAGCTGTTATTTCATCTTCTGATAAAACCCGGTTGTAAATTCGGACTTCATCTATCTTTGCATCTGTATAACTTACTGCATTTGAAGAGTAGCCAAGAACAGGATAAAATTGAGTACCAGTATTTAATGAAGTTAGCTCATTATGGACATTAATACCATCAACATAAACTTTTATTGTGCTACCATCATAACTAAATACTATGTGGTACCAAGTTTCTGTAGATAAAGTGATTTCAGAGAAAAAAGCACCTTCTCCCCAATCACTAAAACTTAATTTATTTTCTTCATTTGTATATATAGAAAACCATTCACCTGCCTGACTGTGATTACCGTAAGAAAAGAAATAATTGTTAGCTACCCCCATCATAGTAGGATTTACCAAAAAGGATATGGTTCTATCGTTATTTCCTCTAATTTCAGATATATCTGGTAAATTCACACAGTCATCTACTCCATCAAATTCCATAACTGTACCATAGTTGTATGATAATGAATTATCATATATTAGTTCTGAAGAGTAATTATTTTCTTGACCTTGTGTAAAATCACCATCTAATAAATTCGGTATACCATTGTATATTCTTGTGTCATCATTTCCTAAAGTATGATAAGGACCTCCCCCATTATTATCAAGAGAACCATGAATAACATGATTTCCACCAACATCATCACATTCAGTCACACCATCAAGATATTGAGTTCCGTCTACCCATAGACTCCAAGTTGTGCTACTAATCCACATAGCAGTTAGATTTATGAAAGTAGAGGGAGTACCGCTCCAACCAGTACCTACTACGTTGGAAGCAGAGTTTCTATATTTGAAACCAGAAGAATCATAGTATAGAGAAATTCTTTCATCTTCAGCATATATACTAAAAGGATAAACTGCAGCATTTGTTATTCCTGAAACTTTCCATTGAGTTTCAGTAACTAAGTATAATTGAACAGTGGAAACTCCTAACTGTGCTATAACATTTGCTGGTGGTTCAGCTCCACTAGATGGTTGGTAAAATTCATTATCCTTTATCTGGGAATCGCCATGAGCTTGATTATTTTCAGTCCAAGTTTGACCAGTTAACGCAGTTCCTACAGTTGAATTATCATCCCTATTAAAATTATCATAAAATATAAATGGATCATAACTAGATGTATTTGTTATGTTATTTCCATAATGCGCTTTTATTATATTGTTTCCACTCACTGTTGCATCCATTTTAACATAAAAAGTTGTAATGCCAGTATTATCACATTCATATACATAATGAGGATATGTAATACCCGTTATACTGCTGAAGGCCACATTAGTACAGGAAGAGTTTAAATCAGTCCAACCTGAAACATCTATAGGCATTTTAATTGTCATATTATCTGCTACGTAGGTTGTTGAGAAATTTATTTCTTTGCTATAATCTCCGAATCCTGCAATAATATCTTTTGCTAATTGCGTTGGTGTGCCAGATTGATAAAGAGCTGTTATATCTTCTACAGATAACATCCCATTCCATATGTTAACATCCTGTAATCTACCCTCCCAATATGTTTGTGGAGAATTATTAACTTTCCAGGCACCAATTGCTCCGGCATCCCAATTATCAGTGGTGTTATCGTCTATTCCGCTACCGCTACATATTAATTCACCATCAATATAAATTCTTATATCATCATCACTTGC
>CALBXV010000337.1 GCA_937890045.1 uncultured archaeon | reverse complement strand
TAATTTCATTAGGTTTGTTTGCTGTATTAGTTGTGATTGAATATTTTAAACCAGGAACTTTTACATCAAAATGATTTTAGAATTAATATTTAGTATAGTACTTTTTATTACTGGTGGACATTTAATAGATAATAAATTTAAAGTACACCATTATAGTGATGAGGACTATAAAGAAATATTTTTTCTACAAGCCAAAGAGCAAATCACTAAGGAATGTCTTAAACATTCTAATATGGAAACGATAGAATATAAGAATATTCATCGTGAAGGTAAACGACAGAGGGATTACACTATAAGTAATCCGTATCCAATACAAGATACACCTCAACAAGATACTTTTAATAGTCAAAGGAATAATTAATGAAGAAACTATTAATTATATTATTGTTAGCAGGAGTCTTATACGGACAATCAGATACTTTAACATTTAAAGTTAAAGGATTGGTATGTAGTTTTTGTGCACACGGATTGAACAAAGGAATTGGTAAACTACCATTTACAAATGAACAGAGTGTTTTTGTAGATATAAAAAATCAAATCGTTAAAGTTGCACTCAATGAAAATTACAAAGTAGTTCCACATTTAAAACAAACTACTGAATTGATAAAAGAAACTGGATACGATGTGGATAAAGTTTTTTTAAATGGAGTTGAATTAAAATGAAATTCAAAAACATATTACTGAGTTGTGTATTCATCTTTGGGAGCATGTCTCTATCGGGGTGTTATACACAACTTAGTATGTTTCATCCTGAACCAGAGATAGAAGAAGATACAGAAGAACAATTCTACGAAACTTATTCAAGAGCTGTTCCAAGACTTGTCAATGTAGGTATCTATGCACAAGAGGGAGCAGGAACACCATTGAGTTTAGCTTATAGTTCAATGTATAATAGATTTCAACCATATTATGGATTTGGTTATGGTTATGGTAGAAGTGGTTACTATAATAGTTACGGAACTTATTATGGATATGATTCTTATCTAATAGGCGGATATACGATGTATATTCCAGTTAATACAGGTGAAAGAAAAATAAGAACATTTTCTACAAGTAGAGATAACGATAGTTCACCCGAAACAAATTTAAATATAACAAGAACACGAACCACTACTAATTCATCAAGTAATAGTGGATATAGTAATAGTTCTAATGTATCAAGTACGAGAAGTTCTACAGGAACTTCATCAAGTTCATCCTCAAGTTCAAGTAAAAGTTCTGCTGGTGGACGGAGAGCAACTAGAAGAAATTAATAAATGGAATTAAATGAGTTGAATAATCAAGGTAGACGAATGGATCAATATGAATATTCATTCATGGTATCTTCAATATCTTTTATATTACTATTGATTGTATGGTTATATAACATTATTATTTAGCATAAAAAAGGAGTTCCTCTTATATCTGATCCCTTCACAAGTGATACGTATTGCTCTTTATAATAGATATAATGAATATAAAAAAAAGTAGTAAAAATAATTAAAAAAAGACTTGACTCGTATAGCATTTTATGCTTATATTATATATAGAAATGAGAGAAATAATTAGAAATGGAGTTATAAATGTTAGTTAATGGAATTAAATTTAGTGAAGTTGTAGATGTACTTGATGTTATTGATGTACATGACAAAGAAGTTGAAGTTCTTGGTTATGATGAATGTGATAATGAATATTCAGCAGTTGGTATGGAATCTGATGGTAAATTGGTTGAAGTTTATGAAGATACAGTAGAATCAAAACCTTATGTTCCAGAAGGTAATGGTTGGGATGTTGATGTTGATGAAGATGGACCTTTTATTACTATAAGTAAGGATGTTCCAAATGAAGTTTGGGAACCGGAACATTTAGGTGATAGATAATGATGTGGAATCACGACGAAGAATTTGAATATATTGTACCGAGTGGTAAACCATTAACTGTAGCTTGGAATATGGATGGAGATGAAGTTGAGATTTCAGCTATTTATTGGGAAGATAAAAAAGAACAATCCCATTATACTGGTGATGAGTTATGGGAAATGGATTCAAATTTAGCAGAAGATATAGTGAATTATATATATAATGAATTTATAGAAAGTGAAGATTTTTGGTTAACTAAAATGGGTTATGATTTTTAATGAATACTGTAGACTATTTAATTAAAAAATTTGATGGTGTTATGATTGATGATTATGGTTGGGAGCACTATAAGGTAAAAGATAAAGACTATGATATCAGATTTGATAGAAGTAGGATGGAGTGGGCATGCGATTGTCTATCTTTTACTTACAGACATAAATTTAAGAAAAAGTATTGTAAACACATCTTGGAGATACAGGATATTAATTTGGCACGACGCAGTGGCCGTGCAGGTGCCAGAGTGGTTTAATGGGGTGGATTGCAAATCCATTGTTCATCGGTTCGAATCCGATCCTGCACTCTAAAAAAAATTGGCACCCAGTAATATAACATTATATTTATATAGTGTGTATATTATAGAGTAAGGTGTACTGGTTATTAAAAACATTAAAAGGAGATACTAGATAATGTTGTTGCCAAAAGAAAAAGAAACTATGGAATACTACAATCCTTATTTTGAAAAGGATGTGGTAGATAGTTTAGAAATGTTTTATAGTTTAGATGAGACTACTATGTTAAATCTTGTTCATGCCTGTGAAGTAGCAGAATATGGAGAAATGAGGGTTTGTTATTATGATTCTCAATATGAGTTTTTATCAGACATGCCTGAAGATCATACTCTAAGATTTGCAATGGAGATTGTAAACGCTTCCATAATAGGAAGAATGACTGAACCAAATTCTGGGTTAACAGAAGATGTAGCAAATATATTTGCTGGGTATATTCCTAAAATGAATAGACCACACGGGTTTGATGGGTTTAGGTTTAATGGATCCAACTCGGTTATTTGGGGAGAACAGAAACCAAAAAAATATAATGGTCATGGTAAACTACCACCTTTAGCTTCTTCTATCAATGACTATACACCAAAGAGGTATGTAAAAGATAAATATATGGCTAACCAGAATAGATACTATTTCTATTTTAGTTATCATGATGATAAAGGTAAGTTGTTATTAGTTTTGGGAATAAATGCAAAAAGTCTTTTACCTTTAATGAAAAGGACTATAGAAGAAGACTATAATAACAAAGATATCAATAGGGTGTGTGTTCCAGTAGCTTGGACAGATCTCCAAGAAAATGAAAGTGAAGCTTTCTTAGCTTGGATGGATCCAAGTATAGATAACTACAAGGATATAATTCCTGGTGGTAAAGAGTATGGTAAAAGAAATAAAGATGGTAGTTTGAATAAGAATAGTGAGAAAGGTCTTTTTGCTTTCTTGAAAAGGTTAGAAAAAAAGTTTGAAGGTAATACACAAGATATATCAGGTAACTTGTATAAAGCTCTAACATCTAAATAAGGAGAACCGCGATGCTATAATGCACACACACTAAATATAATATAAGGGTTTAGCAGTACCAGGAAACTGTCGGTGTAAATTCACCTATAAAATTTAGTGTATGGATGGTATCTAAAGAGGGTCGGAGGTGGGAAAAAATTTATGTTATTGAGAGGAGTTAATGGAATTAAATAAAACCTATATAGGTGATTGTATGGATTTATCGAAGGAACTTCCAGATGATTATATTGATCTGGTAGTTACTTCACCTCCGTATGCAGATACAGTTTCATATGGTAAAGGGATAAATGTATTTTCACCAGAAAATTATCCTGATTGGATATTACCTTTATTTGTAGAAGCTAATAGATTTCTAAAACCAACAGGATCTTTTATTTTAAATATAAATGATAAGATTGTGAAGGGGGAAAGGTCTATATATGTTATGGAAACTGTTATTAAGATTGTTAAAAAATCTGGATTGAAGTTATATGATAGGTATATTTGGCATAAAAAGAATGGTTTACCTATGGGCGGTGAGAAAAGATTAAATGATAGAATGGAATATATATTTCATTTTGTACGAGATACAAAAAATTTTAAAACTAATATGAATGCAGTTAGAGTACCATATGCACCAAGTAGTATAGTTAGAGCTAAAGCTCCTGTAAAGACGCAAAAATCAGCAACCAAATCTGGTATAGCTGAATTTGGTAAGGATAAAATAATGAATATAAATCCACTAGGGTCTAAACCAAATGGAGTTTTTAGGTTTGATAATGCTGGTGTATTAAAAGGCGCGAAACATCCTGCCCCATTTCATCCAGATTTACCAATGTGGTTTATAAAATATTTAACAGGATTAGATGATGTTGTATTAGATCCATTTATGGGCGGCGGTACTACAGGTGATGTCGCATTGGAATTAGGTAGGAAATATATAGGTTTTGAAAAAAATGAAACTTATATGAAAGAATTAGTAAATCCTAGAATGAAGAAATTTAAATCAAAGTTTTGGGAATAATATAATAAAGGAATAATATGAAACTAAAAAATAGGAGAATATTAAAATGAAGTTGATGAACATGATTGACATTAAACCAATAGACAGAGATGAATTCATATGGAGTAAGGAAGATGAATTTTTCAAGTTATTAGGTATTACAGATAAAAAACAATCAGAACAAATAAGAGGACTATTCAATGAGATAGTTCAACATTTAGTAGTGAGAACAGATAATATATTTTCAGAGGAAGTAAAATGAAAGTTATAAAGTATCTATATAGAGATGATGGTGGTATGTCAAAAGACCACATCAAAGATGTTATGAATAAACTTCCAAATGATTATTCAATTGAATATATTAATTGGGATGAAACTCCTAGTGCATTAAAGAAATATAATCCAAAAGGATCTCCATTATGTATTATAGAAGAAGATGGTGTAGAAATCGATAGATTACTTGGTACGACAAGTGTAGAACAAATAGTTATAGCTATAGAAGGTGATATTCATTATCTACCATATAGTAAGGCTGGTAACTCGTACATTATAGAGGGATGTTAAGATGAATTTAAATTGGTTTTATTTCCATTGCGTATTAGCATTGGTTATATTAGTAAAAGATTATAATGGTACATTAGAGGAATCGTTAGATAGATTCGAAAAGAAGATTGGGTTATATACATATGTGGATACTTCTCATAGAGAAGAAGAAGCATCATTCTATATACCACCAATTGAAGAAGAAATAGATTCAACATTTATACTACCAGATTATGAAGGTATTGATGTACCTGTTGATTCAACTATGGATAGAGGTGAAAATGAATAATACTTATAGTAATAAAATTAAAGATCACGTTTTAAATTGGGATAGATTACAACAAGATATTAAAGATACCTTGATAGCATTATCAGACGAGTATGGTACTAAGCAAGCATTGGATATGTATAAAGATTGTGATTCTTATGAATTTCTAATTGAACATCCAGACAAACAACAAAGATTTTCGATGAATAATCTTATTGAAAGATTAAAAGAACGAGGAGAATCTTAATGTTTGATAAAACAATAAAACTTACAGGTGAATATCCGAGTGATTTTAAACTATCAGTACCAGTACAAGAAGTACAACAATTTTTTGAAGCACATAACTTCTTCGATGGTAGAATGATTGGTGGTTCTAAATCACATTATCATAAAGAACATCCAGATGATTTAATTGTATTTAATGCAAATGTACTTATAAAAGATATGGGTAAAGTATGGTATGGTGATTTAAATCTTACACAAGATTATATATTATTAAAAAGTATTGCTGAATCTCTAGATACTACATTATATATATTATGGGAAAGTGATGGAAGATTTGGTGAAGAGGATAAACCAATTGATGAGTTGATTAAAAAGGCAGTATGGAATACGGATGAACTTAAACCAACTAAAGAATGGTATAGAAATAAAGTAAAGGGTGATTATGAATGAAGAAGAATATATAGGTACTATTATTAATATAAATAATAAACTATGGCGAGTTGCTGAGAAAGTGTTGACTAGGGAATGGAAATATACTTTATCTCATGAAAAAACTGATGGTTCTTATGAATCAATGAGATTAAATGAGAGTGCATTAGAACAAATAGTTAAATCTGGAAGTAAAGTTATAGATAATGAAATTAAATAAAATAATTTGTGGAGATGTATTAGAGGTTCTTAAATCTTTAGGTGATGATATTTTTGATTTAGGAGTAACTTCACCACCATACAATAAGAAACAAGCTGGTGGTGGTAAAGGACAGATTTTCGGACCTATAGTATATGATAGTTTTGATGATACTTTACCAGAAGAAGAATATCAGAATCAACAGGTAAATATATTAAATGAGATTTATAGAAGTACAAAACCAGGTGGCTCATTTTTTTATAATCATAAAATTCGTCATATTATGAATAAAACTATACATCCTATTGAATGGTTAACTAAAACAGAATGGGCTATTAAACAGGAAATAGTGTGGGATAGAACTACTGCCCTGAATATAAGGGGATATCATTTTTGGCAATCTGATGAAAGAATTTATTGGTTATATAAACTCAAAGATGATAAGATATCAAATGAGATGAAATCTTGGCATGCTAAATTATCGTCTGTATGGAGATTTCCACCTGATAGAAAGAATGAACATCCAGCACCATTTCCATTAGTATTACCATTAAGAATTATATTGTCAGTACTTAATGAGGAAAAGGGATTAGTATTGGATCCATATATGGGAAGTGGTACAACTGCGGTAGCTTCTAAATTACTCGGGAGTGATTATGTAGGTATAGATATATCAGAGAATTATATTAAAAAAGCACAAGATAGAATAGATGGATTTGAATCTGAGAGAAGTGTATTGGATAATGAAAAGAAATTGCATAAGTTAACTGGTAAAACGTATGCTGAAAGAAAGAGATTAAAACAAAAAAAAGAAAATGATTTTTGGGATGTAAAATGACGTGGAAATTAGAGAATGTTAAAATGCCAAAGAGATGTAAAGTATGTGGGGAATATCCTACTCTAAGAGGAAGTGGTGGGATGTATAAAGATAAAGATAAAAAATTAGCAAAAGAGTATTGTGAGAGAACTGCTCATAGCCATCAAACTATTAAACCTATATGGAGACCATGTTGTGGAGCATTAGATCATTATAAGGTAACAATTAAAAAAAATAAAGATCCAATTTGGAAACAGAAATTAAAATCATGATTATATATGTAGATATAGACGAAACAATTTGTATAACAAATAGTGATAGAGATTATACATCATCAAAACCTATTCAGAAGAATATTGATATAGTAAATGCCTTACATGAAAAAGGACATAGGATAGTATATTGGACTGCAAGAGGAACAGGCACTGGAGCAGATTGGTTCCATCTTACTATAAACCAATTAGTAGAATGGGGATGTAAATACCATGAATTACGAATGGGAAAACCATTATATGACTTATTTATAGATGATAAAAATATTAATGTTAAAGATATTGAAAAATTAGAAAGTTATTTGAATGATTAGATTTGCGTACAAAATGGTACGCTGGGGGGCAGGGTGTTTCCTCCTTTCTACCCGCCCCCCTTTTATTTGGCCCCTTCGTCTAGTGGTCAGGACTCCAGGTTTTCATCCTGGCAACAGCAGTTCGATTCTGCTAGGGGCTACATTGTGATAAAAACAGTAAAAAATTATTGGGAAATGGGATATTGTGTAGCAGATATTGTTGAACACACATTAACATTACCAGAACCCAAATTAGTATTACCTACTGGATCAACACCAATTAGTTTATATAGAGAACTTATTAGTAGACAATTAGGTTGGAGTACTGCAACTACATATAATTTAGATGAATATGTTGATAATACAATTCAGGAACAAAGTTATAGATATTTTATGGAAGAAAATCTATTTAAACACATCAACATAAATGATGATAATATCTATTTCCCAGGTGATATTGCAATATGGCCAGATATGAAGTATGGTGAGAATGTAGATTTATGTTTATTGGGTATTGGTGGTAATGGACATATAGCATTTAATGAACCAGGTTCTTCATTTGAATCAGAAACAAGAATGGTAGATTTAACCGAAGAAACTATTAAAGACAATTCAAGATTTTTTCCAACGATAGATGATGTACCCAAACAAGCAATCACTATGGGATTAAAAACTATAATGAGTTCAAAGAAGATAGTGTTGATGGCAAATGGAAAACATAAAAAAGATATTTTAGAACAAGCGATGTATGGTAAGATTACTGAAGATGTTCCTGCATCAATATTACAGAAACATAATAACGTAGAGGTATTTTATTGTGATTGATAAGTTAATGATTGTCTATCTATTAGGTTTAGCTATAGTTTTATTTATATTAGATTTTTTTAGTTGTAGAGAATATAATAAATGAACGATTATATAACTATGATAGGATTATTGGCAGGAACTTTAAGTATTATTGCATTAATACCACAAGTTTGGAAAACATATACAACAAAACATTCTAAAGATTTATCTATGAAATGGTTACTTTTAACTTTTATATCACAATTATTGTGGTTTACATTTGGAATGTTATCAAATGTGTTACCAGTAATACTTACTAGTAGTCTTACTTGTGTAATGACTTCTAGTTTAATTATAATGAAAAGAAAGTTTGATGACGAAAACAAAAACTAAATGTTTATTATGTACGGCAGTAACATATCCAGGACATCATTTTTATGATCACTTAGAAGATGTCCATATGATGCCAATTAGACGACAAAGAATAGTTGCCGTGGGTGTTGACAAATATGGTCAAGAAAAGGGTTTAGTAGAAGAAGAAACACACGATGAATGTATGGAAAGATTTAAGTTTAACCATCCTGAATATGGTACTGAAATGTGTTGGTGTCCAGATTGTATTGGTGGAGAAACATTAGATATGGTAAGTAAGGTTTGTGAAACACACGGAGAACTTTATATTAAAGGAAAACATAATAGGTAATGATAGATAAGTTAATGATAGTAGCACACCCTGATGACGAAGCACTATTTGGTGGTGCTGAATTATTAACACATCCAAAAGAATATAAAGTTGTAGTAATAGATGAGTATCATAATAAGATTAGAAGAAAAGAATTTAAAGCGTCCATGAAATTTATAGGGATAAAAGAATTTGAACATTGGACAGGTTATAAAGGTGGAGAAGATTATCATAGAGAAAAACTTATCTATGAATTACTGAGAGTATTACGAGAAAGAGATTATAAAAAAATAGTAACACATAATAAACTAGGTGAGTATGGACACCCTAGACATAGGGCATTACACGATATATTAAATCATTTAAGACCAGATATATTATGGGGATTTGATAAAGGTAGTGATAGATTACCACAAGATTTATTATTAAAGAAAAGAGATTTGTTAAAAGTGTATAGTAGTCAACGAGATGTATTGGAATGGTTCAGTCCTTGGTACGAAAAAATAACTAAGGTGAATTAATTTTTGCGGGTGTCGTATAGTGGTAATACCTCAGCCTTCCAAGCTGATGCTGTCGGTTCGATTCCGTCCACCCGCTCATTGTTATGAAAGATAAAACATATGAACAACGTAAATTTAAAAGAAAAGAAACGTTAGGAGAATATTTAAAAAAGAGAATTGAGAGTGGTGAAGAAGTAAATACTACTTTCCATTTAATTAAAGTTCCTTCGGCGGATGAATTAGATTTTTATATACAACAATATAAAGTGAAAGAAGGACATTCAGAATGGTCAGAAAGATATAAGATAAATATATGGATAGAAGATGAAGAATAATTATGCCAGAGTAGCTCAGTTGGTAGAGCAGCTGATTTGTAATCAGCCGGTCGTTGGTTCGAGTCCAATCTCTGGCTCGGGGGCTGTAGCTCAGTTGGGAGAAAATATACTTGAACGAAAACTTGATGTTCCTTATATTTATATATAGATAATGGAGAACGAAAATGTATAAATGTAAGAAATGTGATTTTGAGACAGATAGTGTGTCGAAGCTTGGTAATCATTACAAGTGGGAACATAATAGAGATAAACAATATACGAAGTGTAGTCATTGTAATGAGAAGTTTCAACTGGGAACTATAAAGAAGCACGAGTTAGGTTGTATGTTTAATCCAACTAATTATACTGAATGTAAAGAGTGTGGTTGTCATATTAGAAAAGAGTTAAAGTTTTGTAATAGTAGTTGTTCAGCAAAATATAATAACAGAGTTGGTAAGACTGGTTATAAAAGAATGACAAATGAAAATAATGGAATACATCCAAATTTTAATCCGAATAAAGAAAAAGAATATAGAGAAATATGTTTTGGGAAATATGAACCAAAGTGTATAATATGTGGTTGGGATAAATCAGTTGATGTGCATCATATTGACAATGATCATAATAATGATAATGTGAAAAATTTAGTTCCATTATGTCAGAACCACCATCAACTAACAAGAATGAATGAATATAAAGATGATATTAATAAACAAATAAAAGCTTGTGTCTGTTGACACGAAGTATGGGGCTCGGGAATGCTTGGGGTGTTCGCCTCCCTTGCACGGAGGATATCAGCGGGGTTCAAATCCCCGGAGCTCCACTATTATGGAAAATAAATAATGATATTATGGTTCACAGGTCAACCTGGTTCAGGGAAGACCACACTATCTAAAGAATTAATTAAGAAGTTTGATCACGATAATGTTATGCACATTGATGGTGATGATTTACGAGATATTATTGATAATAAAGATTATTCAGAAAAAGGTCGTAGAGAAAACATTAATCTTGCAATGAATTTAGCAAGATTTATGGAAAATAAAGGTTTTATAGTTATAGTATCTTTAGTTTCACCATATAGAGATTTACGAGAAGAATTAAAAATGGAAAGAAATATAGGGGAGTTTTATCTTCATACAACGGAGATACGAGGTAAGGAAGATTATTTTGTAGAGAATTACGAACCACCACTACATAACTTTGTAGATATAGATACAGACAAACCAATAGAGGAATGTGTAGATGAAATACTCGATGTTTATCGGCAGATGGCAAAAATGGCATGCCGGACATCAATGGTTGATTGACCAAAGATTAAAAAATGGTAATCCTGTTTTAATCTGTATTAGAGATGTTATGCCTGATAAACTTAATCCATATACTTGTGAAGAAGTTTATGATAATTTACATGAAGAACCTCTTTTAAAAGAATTTATTAGATTAAAAATGGTTAAGGTAATGATTATACCAGATATAGAGTCCGTAAATTATGGTAGAGACGTTGGGTATGATATTATTGAACATAAGCCACCCAAAGATATAGCGAAGATAAAGGGCAGAGAGTTACGAAATGAAAGATTGTGACCTTTGTAAATTAAAAATAAAAACAAATGTCTATATGGAATGTGATCATTTTATAATACTCGATTGTATAGATTGTCATGTTCCTATGGTAGTATGGAAAGAACACACTATGGAGATACCTGAACCAGACGAATATATTATGGAATCTATGTTGTACCAAACAGCCTGTATGTTTTATGAGAGTTGGAATGGAAAAGATTTCTATATAGATAAGAATCAACGAAAAATATTTGACCATTTACATTTTCACGCGAGACCTAAATAGAAAATGAAAATAGAATTACCAAATAATAAGTATATTATCTCAGAAAGAGATATTT
>CALBXV010000336.1 GCA_937890045.1 uncultured archaeon | reverse complement strand
ACCCCAGTCCTTTTATTAATCCAATTTTCTTCTGTATTTTCTCTACCATACCATTTACTTGGTTCTCTAATTGATTTTAACCCATTTTTTTCAAGGTCTATACATTGTCCACATACTTTTTTCACTAAACCTTTTGGTTCGTCAGGAGAAATTATCATATTTCGTCTCAATCTATTCATATATTTAGATTGAAAAAATTCCATTGGATTTTCATTCTGTATTTCCATTGGTGGTGTAATATCATCATTACATGCACAACATATAGAATACTTTCCAGAAGCAAATGACCTCAAATCAGTAAATGGTAGTTCACAATATTTTTTCATAATAAGAATTCCCCCAAATTGTGGCGAATTTCAGGTAAAATATTGTGGTCAATATTATATTTTCTTAATTTTTCAACTTCACGAAGTATATTTAAAAACTCCGCTCTTTCATCAGAAGTTATTGATTCACCCATACTAACTTTTTTAAATTCTTCTGGATCCATATGTCCCCAATTTCTAATTCTTTTAAATTCTACAAATGTATATCTATTATTATATACTAAACTTTCCCCCAATTTAATAAAATCTAACATTTGTTTATAATTCTCATACTGAACCACCATGCTAATTCCCAAACAAACTAAATTTTTAATTTTTTTAATGTATTTAAAATTTTCCATTAATGTATCCCAATCTCCAGGATACCTTAATTTAGCATAAGTTTCTGAGTTTGCCGCATCTATAGATATATCAACACCTACTTTAATTTTATGTAGTCCAGTCATTTTCTCCCAATAGTATTTATTAAATAATTGACCATTAGTATTAAAATGTATTGATCTTAAGTTTGGAAATTTTTCTAGACTATAACCCATCAAAAATTTTCTAAAAAGTTTACCCCCGAATGGGTCTCCAACTCCTGTAATTGATACACTATGTAAATGAGGAAATATATTATCGATTACATATTTATGAATTCGGTTAACTTTTTCTTCTTCCTCATCTACTACATTAATAAAATCTATTCTACAGGTTGGACATGCTAAATTACAGCTCATATCATAATTCATAAGTAGATGTGTTGGATTTGACGATAAAACAGGGTTTCGTTCTTTAAGATCAATTAATAATTTAGACTTATCTCCATACCAGTTGTCTTCTATTTGTGTTATATACTCATCAACACCATTTTCCATTACCCTGCCAGCACCGTCTCCCGATAATGCACCTATCACCCAAACACACCAATTTTTATCACAATGTCGCAATGAACTATCATACATTGATTTTCTAAATTTTATTGCATTTTCTCCATTCCAAATTTCTTCCCAGGGTTGTTCTAATATATTTCCAAATGGAAATTCCACCCAATCAGGGCAACATCCAGGCCACACCTGGCCAAAGATATCAATTGATATCTCGGTGAATGGTACTCTACAAAATAAATTTTGATTATTCATTATTCTATTAAATCCGACAGTTCTGGAAAAACTTCTTTAAAATTTTCATTTCGTATCTTATCTAAACTTAATATATACTGTTTAAAATTTTTCAAGTCATCCTTTCTATCTTCTTCTAGCATATAATTAAGAATTGCTCTGAAATGTTCTTTAACTCTTATACTTTGATAATATTCATCACCCCTTAGATATTCTTCAATAAAAGCATTATACTTATCTAAAATTTCTTGTTTTTTATCTACTGGTAACGCCTTAATATCCCAAAGATATGGATAAGCTACATAATATAACGATATATTGCCTGGAGATATAAATTCAGTATCTACACCCCACCTATAAAAATCTGGTATATGTAAAACATTCATCATACTTACGGAGCAAACTATATGAAAGTTATGTTGTCCACAAATTTTTTTCATAAGTTTACGATTTTCAACAATTTTATTCCAATCTTGTCCTTTACGCATATAATCACCCCGTTTTCCCATACCATCTAAACTTGCACTCACATTTACTTGTTTAAATTCTTTCCAATAATCAAGTACACTTTCTCCTTTAAACGTCAAATCTGCAAAATTTGTATTGTAAGTAATTTTAACATCAGTTTTACCTGCATCAAGTAACATTTTTAATATTCTATAGTGTTCTTCCATCACTAAAGGTTCTCCACCAGCAAAATGAATACGTTCTATAGTTGGAATAAGTGTTTCAACTTGTTCCCACAATTCTTGTGGATTTTCTGTAGGTGTAATAATTTTCTTTTCATCAGTAAGTTGTCCCAATTTCTTAGCATCTTTATACCATGCAGTACTATATTGTGGTGAACATATCCGACAGCGAAAATTACACACATTAGAAAATCGTATATCTATAAACGGAGGATCAAAGATTTCTAATTCACCATCATCCTTAGTCATTTCAACTCTATCCCAATACTTTAAAAAATCTATGTTATACCAATCTCGTTCACTATTTCTACCCAAATTTTCATAAGTATAGCAATCAATACATAATGGATTTTTATTCTCTTGTAATATATCCAGTCTCAATTTTTTTGCCCTTTCAGAATTCCAGCTTTCTTCTAAAGTATCTCCTATACTGATATCTCCAATATATTCATCCGTCTCGGCAGCACAGCATGGAAAAACTCTTCCTATAGTGGTTACATGAACTTCAACCCACGGCGCCATACAAAATGTTTTTGATTTTTTTAAAAGAAAATCTTTATCTATCATTTATCCAACCAACTACTTGATTTTCTACAAACATTGAAAACTTACCCATATTAGCATACCTCTTTTCCAAATAATCTTGAGATGTATTTTCACGAGTATAATATGAATCTTCCTCTTCCAACTCTCTTAAATCCTCTTTTAGCTGAGTATAAATATCTTTTAATTCTTCAATTGGTAAATTATGTAAAGCTAAGTGTGGTGGATGATGTATTGTATTATACCAAAGATTAGATTTATATTTATTTGTAAAACGTACAGCATCTTTCATTTCCCACCAATTATTTCTCATTGGGTTAACCATAACGGATGGTGCTTGATTCTTTTTAAGTAAATACTTCCAAAAAATTTTGAAATTTTTCATTAAAGTTTCCCAATCACTATTCACTCGTATTTTTTCATAAGTCTCTTTAGTAAACCCATCTATTGATATATTCATCCTAATATCACACTTATCTAAAATTTCTTGTACTCTTTTATTATATACCATACCATTAGTTGCCATATTAATTTGTAATTTTGGATTTATCTCTGATACCAACATACAAATTTTATGTACTATTTTGTGTAAAAATGGTTCTCCACCATTAAATCTTAATTCTTCCAAGTGTGGAATATACTCTTTTAACTGTTCAACGAAATTATCATTATAATGCATAGGTAATTTTGGTAACTTATCTCTATTCTTTCTTATACCCGAACTTAAAAATCCATCACACATCAAACACTCTAAATTACATTCATTACTCAATTCTAATTCTAATAGTGTAGGATATTTATTTTCATTTACACCAAATCTATCATATGCCATTGCTAAAGGCCAAACTTGATTTTTTATATTATGATAACAAATTTCACACTTATCTTTAAAATTTCCGCGTTCTAAATTGTATCTCAACTCATTATATTTTTCACCAAACCATATATCATTTATAGATTTCTCATCAGTCCAATACTCAACATAACCTGGTAATATCCAACAAGGTGAAACACTTCCCTGTGTGGTAAAATACATATTATTAAATGGCCCATTACAGCAACTCTCTAAATTGGGTTCTTGTCTCCAATCAAAATCCCTTCTCATTTTATTGTACTTTTTACGTTCTTTAATTGTTAATTTTTTCATTTATATACTCTATTAAATATTCTGCCCAATATTTATGTGCTTCTTTGTTTGGATGTAAATCATCTTCTGATATTCTCATTTCGGGATTGGACCATATCAATTCCAATAAAGATTCATATTCTGGATGTTTATACCAATTTTCTTGAGAAACTAAATTATCAAATAATAATTTATATCCGAACCTATCTTTATCATCACAATATCTTTCCCAATGCCTATCAATGGGGCTCATCCCATCTAAAAATACATGGTCTATATCATTTGTTTTAAAAAATGATTGTAATCCTATAATATTTTGAGTCATAAGAAAAAAATCAGCATTTTCATTATAAAAATTTATAAAATAGTTTTTTCGTTGTTTGGCTGGCCAATATATCAACAAATGGTCTTTAAATTGATCTAAAAGACTGTCTGGTGGTTGAAAATATCTACAATCGGTATGCCAGTGCAGTCCACCGCCATCATTATACTTATTATTCCAAATTTCTACTCTACCCATACTTGTCATCCCAATTATAATCAAAGTATCTTTAAACTTATCTTTATTTTGAGAACACCATTCTAAAATTCTTCTGTGCATGCCTTGCATTGAAAACCCACATTCGGCCAAGTCATAATATTTTGCTCCAAAATGTTCTGATATCAATCTTCCATAAGATTTACCATCTTTTGGTATACCTAACTCATTACTATTATGTGGTGGATCTACTGTAAAACTACACCCTACTGTAACAACATATTTATATTTTTTCATTTATAAACTCCAATAATTTTTCTCCCCAATACTTATGTGCCTTTTTACTTGGATGTGTGTCATCTTCAGAATATCTCATTTCAAGACTTGACTCTGTTAATTCCTCGAAACAAGAATACTTTGGATGTTCATACCAATTTTCCATTGATACCAAATCGTCCCACTCCTTTTCAGGTGGATATAAAGCATCAAAAAATATATGGTCTATATTATTCAATGTCAAAAAAGATTGTAATCCTATCAGAATATTATTTGCTATTGTAAATTCTGCTGAATGGTTATAAAAATTCATAAACCATTTTTTTCTTTCATCGAGTGACCAATCAAACTTAAACAAATCTGGTGGTAAATGTACATCAGTTTGTAAATAATCGGAATGATTATACCATCTATTAAGTCTATTACTCCAAACTTCTAATCTACCAAGACTGGTCATTCCAACGATAATCAAAGTATCCTTAAACTTATCTTTATTTTCACCACACCATTCTAAAATTTTTCTATTAGTACGATGTAGTGATCCACCAGATTTACCTAAATTATAAAATTTTGCACCATAATGATTAGCTACAATATCTCCATATGTTTCTCCTGGATTAACTAAATTTTCTAAATCACTTGCAGAGAAACTACATCCACTTACTACTACATATTTATATTTTTTCATTAATATATTCCTGTATTATTTCATAAAATTCTGGATGTGAATCTGAATATTTTTGATTTCTACGTTCATCTACCTTTTTTATTTCATTCCACGCATACTTAAAATGACTATTATCCACTACTTCTACTAAATTCATCATATCAATAAGTTTTGGTAACTTATCTATATTAAAATCACGGTCATCAAGTAAATCTGGAAACTTTTTATACTTCTCTATTATTTTATCTTTAATATTCCGTGGTAAATTACCAATATGATTATATTCAGGTAAAAATAATATATTAAATCCCATTCTCCAATGATTCTTAACACACCAATTAATAAACTCCGGCATATAATAAATATTTAAAAAACTCGTAGTACAATTAATAAAAAACTCTTTAGGTAAATCTAATTTTTGATAACTTCTTAAATTTTCTTCAACTTTACTCCAATTACCACCATCTCTTTGATATTCAAATCTATCCTCAATATCATCAATACTAAAACCTATACTTATATACCTAAATTCCTTAAATAATTTATTTAACTTATCACTAAAAATTGTCCCATTAGTATTTGTATGAAATGTTATATGTTTGGCATTATCTGTTTCAACACACAACTCCAATAATGTAAATAATTCTGAATTAATAAAGGATTCTCCTCCCGTAACTTCTATTCTTTCAATATCTGGTAACCAAGATTTAATAATAGAAATATTTTTATCTGTTAATATTTTTTTATCTTTAAAAAACTCGTAATCTTCTTTACCTAATTCTCCATATTTCAAATATTCTTTAGCTATTAATGATGATGCTCCTGGCCCACATATTCTACATTTCATGTTACATAAATTTGAAATCTTAATATCCAAAATTTTAGGATAAAGTTCCTTTTTATATAAATATTTTTCAATTTCGGAATCTGGAATCCACTCCCTCATTGAATCTCTATAACTCGGAACATTTAATTCTTCTTCTACCCAACACTCTCTACATTGAATAGGTTTTTTTCCGTCAAGAAAATCTTTCATTAAATTTTTTCTATCTTGTGAGTTCCAAGCATCCTCAAACGAAAACTTTTCGTCTACTTCATATCCACCCTCAAACTTACAACACGGTCTAAATCTAAATGCATTATCCAATTCAAGTTTAAAAAATGGTGCAGAACAAATAGTATCTGGTAACTTATTCATATTCTCTTAAAAATTTCCAAATTTCTGGAAAAACTTCTTCAAAAGATTCTTTTCTATAATCATCATGTATTCTTATAGTTTTAAGTGCCTGTTTAATCAAACTTGGATTTTCTTTTGATGAATTCATAAAAGTAATTAAATGTTCTATTTCTTGATTGACAGTTGAACCACCAGGAGCACATTTAATATATTGATTTTCCATTTCCTCTACAAAACTTTTCTCTCTAAATCTCTCAATTATAACTTTTTTCATCTTCTCTGGTAAAATATGTGGAGCATAATGATGTGGAAAATGGACTGGATTAAATTGAACTTCCATATTAAATCTAGTGGTTAATTCTCGTAATATCTCATCAAGATAAAATATATTAAAAAATCCAACCGTTATATAAAATCTATTTATCATAGCCACTCTCATACCACGTTCTTTCATTATATCTGGACTTGGATATTCTTGTTCCGGTGAAGAATAAAATCTATGAAAATATTTTTTATTTGTAATAATTTTTTTTCGTATTTCTTCATTCGGAAAAACATACTCATAATACTTACTAACATTATTCATAACATCGTCATACTTTGCAGGATATCTCTCATAATCAAATCTCTTTCCAATATCATCTACACTATAATTCAAATTTACATGACCAAAACTTTCCCAATGTTTACAAATTTCTTCATCATAAACCGACCCATTTGTATTATAATATAAAGTTATATTATCTGCATGACCTGTTTCTGCAATAATTTTCAAAATTAAATTATGTTCTGCCTGTAATAATGGTTCTCCACCAAAAAAATCTATACCTTGTATTCTTGGGGCCCAATGTTTTAATATCTTAATATTTTCAGGATTTGTTATAAACTTTTCTTTAGCATTTAATCTATATCCTTTTAATACATCACCATCTACCAATCCTAAATCCTCATGTTCTTGTAGCCATTTTGATGATAAAAACGGACTAC
>CALBXV010000335.1 GCA_937890045.1 uncultured archaeon | reverse complement strand
GCATACCACTTAAAATTTTGTTTAGCGGTTGACCCATCTTTAACATGACCGCCTAACGTCATATAAACATCTTCTTGAGTTGTATCGTGAGAAGATCCTACATTAAAGTAATTACCTATCTGATTAAGTATTTTCTCTAAATTCTTAAACATGGGAAATTGCATAACATTCATAGCAAACCCATTAGAGACACCATCTACTTCCATTACTACATCAGATTTAAATTCAGCTTGTGGAGTACCATCAGGCATGTAATTAGTTAACGCAGTGATACCATTTAAAAGAGATAGATCACTATCTTTGTAATCTTCTGTACTTTTAATTGCTACCAACGCATCAGCTAATTTTTTAGCTTGTTCTTTTGGGTCTCCTTTTTTCTCTTGAATATTCACTAAAGCTTTTACTGCATCTTGAACATTTTCATTTTCTACAATGTCATCAAATGCCTGCTCTGCAAATGCTAGATTCCCTTTATCTACACCAATACCAAAATTCTGAGCTACAGCTAATTTAAATTTCCAGAGATTTTCTGCATTATATGTTTGTGCTCCCCAAGACTGTAATAGGAATCTAGTAACTTTACTTTGTTGAGGATTAATGCGGCCTTGCATTAAAATACGATGCTGATTCTGCAATTCATATTTGAAATAAAAATCTTTTAATGAATTATTGTCTCCATTCTCGTCATACGCTGCTAAAATTTCCTCTAAATCAGTAATCTTATCTCTGTTAGCAGCCTCAATAGAATCTTTTTCAGATAAATGCCTACCTATCCCTTTAAGTTCTACTACTCCCATTAACTGTTCTAAAACATCTCTATGACCTTCTAGAGCAACTACTGAATCCAGGGTTTCAGATGTATTCCATTTTTGTTTTTGAAGGTTTTTAAGAGCAGTTATAACTTTTTTAGGAACATTTCCAAAAGTTCTTTTGATATCAGTTGAAACTTCTGCAATTTCTTGAAGAGGCTCAAATCCATAAGTTACCATCTTAGTTTTAGTAACTTTAACTAATTCTTCTAATGCTCTTCTTTTTACTTCTTGAAGTTTTGGATAGTTAGCAATTCCTTTGTTATTTGTTCCTTCTGGAACTTTAATATGCCTATACGCACGTAATTTCTCCTCTGGTATAAGCTGGCCTTTTTTTGGTCCGCCTTTATATATTTTAATTTCATCATTAAAATTTCTACCTTTTTGGTTACCATCCCCAAAATTCCATACTTTTCTATGAATTGTAAACAAACCCGTATGTTGACCTACTTCTAAAGCCATCATTCCTAAAGCAATACCAAGATGCCCAAAGTACAAATCAGCTCCATGTTGTGTCACTTTTCCATCTTTAGCTACTCTTTTAGCAGTCATCCGTAATAAGGATGCAATATCTCGCCCTATCTGTTCAGCAGTTTCGTTATAACCATACCCAAGATCTTTTAATTCTCTTTCTTCGTTATTTGAAAGAACAGTATCTTTACCCCCATATAAGAATAATGATTTTTCCCAATCAGCAGAGAATCTATCATTATGAGGAGTACGATGTCTAAAGTTCATCGCTCCTATCATCATTCCAAATAACACTTGATCAGGTAGTGTACCTACACCTTCTTCATTATATTCTCGAAGTAATATGGATAGTGGTTGGCGTATTGCGAAATTTTTAGGATCATTATCCTCATCAAATGAGCTCTTATACGCTATTTCATTATATTTAGACTTAAAGTTTTTATATTCATTAGCTAGAGTTCTTGCTCCTTCTGCAGATATACCTAAGTCTATAAGAGCACGATAAAATTTTATTGCACTATATTCTCCAATTTTAGGATTATCTTTAGTATATTTTCCAGAATCAATATCTTCTTGAGTCCATTTGAAATCCGTGTCTTTAAGAGTATGGAGACTTGCTATTTTTAGATCATCTGTTGTCGGTCCTATTTGTACTAAATCTGAAAATACAGCGTTTAGTAAGCCCAACATTCTATCTAAACTTGAAGAACCGGCTTTTTTTACAACAGGCCAATACTTTTCAGTAGCACTTGTTACGAAATCCTTAATTATCCCTTTAATAGTTTCGGGCTCTGTTCTTTTTTCTGTAGTTTCACCTTCTGTTTTTTTATCTGTTTGTTCAGCATCTTCAAAAGTAGATTCAGAATCTTCAAAAGTTTCATCAGGTAGTCCAAGCGATTCATCAGATGGCTCATCCTGCTCTTCACTAGATTGTTCTTCGAGGATTTTAAGTTGTGCGAGTTGGTCTTGAAGTCTAAATAATTCTTCTTCAAGTTCATTATCTTCATCTAGGGAACTCCTTTTATCGCCTTTTTTAGCGTCTCTATCAGCAATTTTTTCTTTTACGGCTTTAATCTTTGCTTCAACTTCTGCAATCTCATCTTTAATAAATTTTCCTTCAGGCTTTTTCTCCTCTTTTTCAGCTTTTTTATCTTTAGATTTCTGATCTTCCTGTTCAGGTGTAGTACCTATACTCTCTATAACTTCATCAGGAATTTCTACTATAGGTGTGCCTATTTTTGTTTTAATGTTTTTCAGTTCAGCCTGGAATGTACGATTACTAGATGCACCAACTGCACGTAATTTCTGTTGTTTATCAATAGATGAATCTTTGTACGCATTAACAGCATCTACTGCGTATTTTCCTAGTTTTACTTCCTCCTCAAGAGTTCTAATTAATTTTGCTGAACCGTTCTTTTGCCTAGGTTCAGCAGTACGGGAATTAGCATCTATTCTATTAAGATATCTTCCTTCAACTTCTCGTTGCTGTGTGTACTCTGCCTCTGTCATTTTTTGGACAGAGTAGGTCATTTCTCGTGAGCCTGTTAGTTTACCGGTTTCTTCATCTACAGCACGATTACCTCTTACAGTCCAAATCAGCTGATTACCATCTTTATCGACTCCAGCAGGATCATCAATATTACGTTGAGCTGCGTCTTTAAATGCAATGAGTTTCTTATTAAGATTCTCCGCATGGACATTCATTGCCTGCATTTGAACTTCAATCTTTCGAGCTAGTGCCAGTACTCCTGTTTTATCTAGATTTTTATATAAGGCTATTATGTCATCTCGATAGGTATAGAGACCTTTAAAATCCCCCTCTTCTCCAGAAACAACTTCTTCACCTACTTCTTGAATGTTCTTATCATGAACATTCTTTCTAGAACTCTCTTTAATTTTATTAGCTGCTTTTACTGCTTCTAAAAGAGTTTTAGTTTCAGGAGTTATCTCAGGATCTTCAATTAATCTTTGTAGCTCTTCTTGACTAGCATTTTGTACATCACCAAATGGATCTGGCCCACTAAATAACTTATCAGCTAATGATTTACCTTCTTCTGCTTCAGGTCCTAAAATACCTGTTTCTTCAAATTTTTGTATTATTTTACGAACAGCTGTCTTTGCATCATCATCTAGATTTAATTCAGATACCTCATTTAATAATCTTAAAACTTCAGATACTCTATATGCAGTTACTTGTTCAGGTTCTAATTTGTTTTGCTCTTTACGAAGTTCAGCAAGCTTTGCTTTACCTTTTTCCTGGTTAGCATCGAACTCTTTAGTTTCATTAAGAAACTCTTGATAAGCTGCTTTATCAGGGAAATCTTTTTCTGTCTTTCTTCTTCCTTGTTCATCAAGCCATTCTGGATTTTCTGGTATAAGTTCAACAGTATTTACTAGTTTTCCTTCTTTTCCGTCTTCTCCTTTTTCTCCTTCTAGTTGACGTAGTTTTAACCCACTACCTTTTTCAGGTTTATAAGGATCATCTTCTGCTAAAGTAACAGGCTCTCCTAATTCTGGCTTTAATACAACACTAGTTATTTTAGCTATATTATCTAATTGCTGTTCTAGAGCAGCAATTGCTTTAAGACCTAATGGATCTCCTTTTTTAGCTGCCTCTTTATCTTCTTTTGATGCTTTTGGGTCACTATCTATAAGAAGCTTTTCTGCTATTTTCTTATCAGTTAGTAGTGCTTGTTGATGATACGCAAGTTCTTCTTTACTAACTGGAGCCTCTAGTTTTGCTTCAAGATCTCTTTTCTGATTTTCAAGGGTTGCAATGGATTGGGCATTATCACCTTCTGCAATTAACTTATCTATGTTTGCTATTTGTTTTCTAATATCATTAGCTATTACTGTATTCTTAACTCTTATAGTAGGAGTATTATTAGCTAATTCATCTCTTTCTTGTTTAAGTTGTTTAAGTTCATTCTCGACTCTTCTTTGAGCATCAGCTAGTGCATCACGATGAGGAATATCATTTAGACGTGCTTGATCATAATGAAACTGAAAACGCTCATTAGCTGTTTCAACCCCATAACCTTCTGAACCATCATGTGGTACTACTTCTACCTCTAAATTTTCTATTTGTGCATCAAGATCAGATATACGAGTATGTTTACTAATCTGTCCTAATTGTAACTGGATCCTATTTAACTCGTATTGGAATTGTTTCCTTTGGTCGGCTAAACTTTCTCTAGATAGCACTTTTTTAACAATTTTACCGCCTATATTTGCGGTAATTAAAGTACCACCAACTGTAGGTGCTGCAGTCATTCCTGAAACAATAGCTAGAGTTCCTTCTTCAGGTGGTAGCCATTTTCCATGTATTCCATAATGTTCAGCTTCCTGACTAAATCGTTCCTGTACGCCTTCCCCAAACATCGATATAGTCGGTTTAACTAGTAATCTTTTAGTAAGGCTAGTAGCAACATTACTATCGATAGATTTATTTATAGCTGCTCCTACTTTACCAACCCACTTAACTTGATCTCCTACTATAGGTAAACCTTTAACTACGCCTTTCATGTATCCCAAACTAATTTTTTCAGCTGCAAGACTAAAAGCGGCAGATATTTTTATACGTTCCATTATTTCTGGAGAGGGCTCTTTTCCGTAATCTCTAATATAATCTCTGATCATTATTTGAGACTGACCTTTAGCTAAACTAGCAAGCATACCTAATTGTACAGGTAAGTTACCTAGTGTCAGTGCTAACGTAAATCCAATGCTGTCAAAACCTTGTTCCATAAAAATTCCAACATTATCGAATGCAAATGCAAGAGAATGCAGTGTACCTTTTCTTTGATTAAGAAGTTTAAAAGCAGTAGCAGCTCCTGCCATATGTTTTTGATTTACAGGAAAAAATTTTCTGTAACTCGTAGCAAATCTATCAATAGCATTTGCTTCTGATTTATTTTGCTCAGCTGATTCTTTTAATATAGTAAGGGTTTCGTAGAATTCGTTAGTTTTTGGTAATGTCCCATTATTAAAATCTGTTAGTATTTCATGAGTAATGGGAGAACGGTTATTAGATACTTCTACCTTATTCCACTTTGTCACATGGTCTATTAAAGTAGTTGGTCCGGTCATTGCATGACCTAATAATTCAAAAGGCATCATTAATCCGGCCATGGTCCTATTAAAATACTCACGAGGACTGCCACTTGTTGGAGCATTTTCATACTCTCCTCTGGCATTTGCTGCGTTATAATCACCATATGATTTAGCTAGTATTTCATCGCGGAAATTGAGTACTCTACCGTCATGAGTTCGGACTGACCATCCACCGTCTTCATGTTCAAATACGTTTGTGCCATATGTTGATACAACAGGAGTCCTATTTTCTAAAGACTCCATCTTTATCATTCCTATTCCTGCTTTCCATATATCCTCAGATGGCATCATGTCCCAAGCAGAGGATATTCCTTTACTTGGGCCAGTATCCAGATCAATAGAAATCTGTAGAGGATATTTTCTAAAATAATCGGGTTCTTTAGCTCGATTGTAGGTTGTATCCGTAGCTTTCTGTACAAGTTTTACTTTTTTATATTTACGTAATTTGACATATTGTTCTGTAAGTGTTTTTACTAGAGCATCGTTTCCAGTTTGATTGGCTCCGTCTATTTTATCCGCTAATTCATCTAATCCTGCTTGTATTCCTTCTTGGTCATCTTTTTGAATTGCATTCCAATTACCTTGACCACCAACCTTTTCTATATTGTCCTTCTCTTTTAATTCGTTTAGTTTTTTTTCGTTTGGACTACCTGGGTAAGCTCCTGCTGCGAACTTTTTACCTGTAGCTTTTTCTAATCTCTCTCTTTCTAGGCGTTCTGTTTGTTGAATCCAATCTATAAATTCTGCTAAATTTTTTGTAACGTAATCTATTACTTGATTCCAAGATACGTCTGTTATGCCTTTATGTTCCATAAAGCGTTCTGCTAAACCTTTTATACTATCAACATTGTTCTTTACCCCTTGTTGAAATATTTCTGGAGTTTCTGCTAAGGTATCTTTTAATTGATTCCATTCTTTATCTACATCTATTCCCGCTAAACTTTCAGCAGCTTTTTCAACGCCTGTTTTAAAAGTTTCATAAGTTTTTGCAATAACTCCAGGTGTACTAGTACGTTTTCGTATATATGTTTCTTTATCTTCTATAAACTGTTCCGCAATAGCTCCAGCTTTTTCTCGTTCTTCTTTAGATTCTTCATATTCTCTTCGTTGTTGCTCTATTTTTTGCTGTGTTTCTGCCTTTTGACGATCTCTACCAGGATCTCGATTATCTACGTCAACCTCTGGTTCAACTGGCTCTTGAGGATCTTGATCAATAGGTTTTTTAATTAATAAATCAGTAGTCTCTCTAGGACTAGTTGTTGGTCTAATAATAGGTTTAATTTCTGTATCCACCCGCTGTGTAGGTTGTAGAAGCTCTGGGGTAGTTACAGGAGAAGGAGTATGAGGTATAGCAGCTACATCTGAAAATCTTGGATCTACTCCTTTTATCATAGGTACTGGAGATATTTCACTAGGGACAAAGACTTTTTCCGGAGTTCTTGCTTTAATCGGAGGCCTATCTATATCTCTCTGTTCTGTAGGAGGTATTTTAGAAACAGGAACAGCTGAAGAAATAGAAGGAACTTTACCCAGAATTCGAGGTTTTATTTCTGGTGTTTCTCTAATCTCTTGGGTGGGATGCAGTTTAGCAGCAACACTTCCTGGAATTTCTATATCTGAAGGTTCTATAGGTTCTCGTACTTCAATTGGAGATTTATCTATTGTACGAGAGATAGGGGGTTCTTTAGGTTTTTGAACTGCAGTAAATGTATCAGAACCTTCTACTTTATAGTGTTGAAGTACTCCATCCTTATAGTGGATTTTTTTCCAATGCTTAGCTCCTTCTATAAAACTACCAAGAGCTGTTTGCTTCTTAGTAGTGAATCTTTTTCCAGGTTGACCAACTCTATCCCAACGTTGTTTAAATAACTTAATACCAGCATCTTCTATTTTTTGCATACCAGGATGTGTTTCTCCTGTAGCTTTAATAGCTTCTTTTACACGAGCAAACCCAGTATTGTATGACATTGTCGCTAACTGCTGAGATTGCTGTTCGCCAAACCCTTTCGCTTTCCAGTCTTTAATATGCTTAGCTAAATATTTTGCCCCAGCATATAGAGAATGAGCAGGATTTGTTCGGTCTCCTAAAGGATTACCTTCTTCATCTTCCCCCATCATTTCTTTCATAGTAGGTAAGGTTACTTGAGCTATACCTACTACTCCAGTCTGTGACGTTAATTGTTTACCTGAAGCGGATTCTTGCTCAATCAAAGCACGAAATAGTTTTTTAGGAAGACCAAATTCTTCAGCTGCACCATCTATAGCTGTAAAAATAGCCTCTTCTTTTTTTGGGCTTTCTTCGGGATGATCTACCATAGGCATTTCTGGGAGTTCTATATTATGTTCATTTGCCCATTCTGAAGTTTTTTGTTTTTGTTCTTTTACTTGTGCAGCAGTATTTTCTTTCTGGGGAAGGACGGCTTTAAGGCTTTTAACTTTCCGATCATTAACTTCTACTTTTTTATTTTGTAGAATTCGATCAAAATTAAGAGGAGGACTTGGTAAATTACCAAATTCATCATACTCGGGGGGATGTACTTGTTGATTTGGTCGTCTTAATGTTTCTTGTAATAAGGCTTTACTCTTTTCTTCTTCAGTAAGAGGAGGGGCTGGGTTAGTGAGGGTTATTTCAGTGTCAGCACCGTTACCATTACCATTACCATTTTTACGAAACGCTTTATTAGCTTCTGCTAAACTCTCTTCGTTTCCCATGTGCTACTCCTTCTATACTCGGGTGATTATTGGGAAGTATATTTAAATAACTAGTTATTTCCGCTTACAGCTCTTTTTAGCTGCTCTTTCTTATTCTTAAAATTCGCCCTTCTCTGTGCTTCCTTGCTAATAGCAGCCTCATACTTCTTTTCATCTTCTCTAGCTTTTGCTAATAGGGCACCATCTTTAGCTAAAGCAGGATTAGCGATTGCCCATTTGATTCGTCTTTGAGCGTCTGCTAGACCTGCAGCTAACCTGTTATCTATAATGCTTCTAACGGCCTGATCAGCAAGTTTTTGCTCGTTATCCTCAGGATTCCGTTTCTGATACTCTCCAATTAAGTCTTCTAAAAGTTCAGCTCCAGGTTTATTAGCGTCTGGTAAACGATCACCTCTTTTTGGAAGATGTTCTTTAAGTCCTTCTAAAAGTACATTAATACTATTATCAGACATATCTTTACCTTGTCCCATCCAGGTGCCCAAATCCGCAATTACATAATCCGGCCTATCCCACGGAATGTAACCATCATCTGGATCATATCCCACTACACTTGTTAAGAATCTATATATACCTAACTCAAGGGTTGCTTCCTGAGTTTTATCTAAGCTGCTTCGATAAGTATTATTAACTTCGTCATATACCAAAAATGCGCTTTTAATTTTTTTAACTGTATTCGCAGTTTGTTTGATTAAGTCGTTCCGTGATACACCAACAACCTTTAGGACACCATCTTTATCTTTACCCCATCTTTTATTTATCGACTCTTCAAGATTTTTCCTAATAGTTGTAGCTACACCCTCGTCTCGGAATTTTAATAGCTGACCTACTATTTTTTCCTTATGCCTACCTACTTGTTCCAAAGCTTTCCTATCCAATTTGGTTTGGAACTCATCGATCATATTGCCTTTTCCAATCATGGTTTCTAAACCAGATCTACTAATTAGGGTGCGAATATGTGTATCAATTATATCTTGATCTAAAGTTGGGAATTTTTCTTTTAATTGCTCGGATAGTACTCGGTGAAATCTTTTTTGATTCTTTTTGCTACCTGGATTCTCTATATCATAACCAGCATTAATCTCGTCCCACCTTTGATCAGCATCTATGTTTTCCCCATCTAATGCTTTTAATACTGGCCCTTTTAACCATTGTTTCTGGTCATCACTTAGCTGAGTTGCATTGTTTAGATAAAACTTCATTCCTTGATTTACTGCATCGACTAATTTAGCTTGAGCTTCAGGGCCTTTCTTCCCTATATTATCAGTTATGTTAAAGGCAAACGTTTCTGCTTGTACATCCAGATCAGTCATTTCTTCTCGTCTTTTTATTCGACGAGTAAATCTTGCTCCGTATGGTGATGCTGCTAATGCTTGATTTCTTTTTGCTTCAATAGTTTTTGCGCTTGCACCGTAATATTGAGATCTTATATTTTCATCGATAATATCAAATACTCTTTGCTGAACATCTTCATTAAAAGTAAATTCACTCTCTGGGTTTCCATGAGCTTGTTTAATGGTCTGTGGTGTAACTTCAAATTGTTGACCCTGCAGCATCTTATCCATTCTGGCTGTATGCATGCCTTCATCATCATCAATTCCTTTTGTATCATTCCTGAACTGAAACTTATTCATTTGTTCTCTTCGTTCATTGGGGTCTTTAATAGAATCAAGGATTTTTGATTGACTTAAAATAGTTAGTTTATGGCTTTCTTTTTCACGTGCTCCATCAGTCTTCATCATCTCTTCTCTAAATGTCTTAAGCTTATCTGCATCATGAAAAGAAGATGGATTTTCTGTCAAGAATTCTTCACGGGCTTGGTCAGTATCAAGATTCATCAGCGCAGTTTTAGCTTGATTCATTACAGTATTTTCAATACTTGTCATTACGCCACTAGCAGCATCAGATATTCTGTCTCTTCCACTTGCCATTGAATCATTTGCATCTTGTGCTGCTTTTAATGCAGCATCAAAGGTAGGAGCAGCTTGAGTTTTCCATGTTGCAACCATATCTATTCCCCTAAATTACACCATTAATTTATTAAAATCGGTCCGACCTTGGGCTTCTTTCCACGCATTTACATTTTGGGCATCAGTATTATATGCAAGTTTTCTACCAGCAAAATCTTTATTCCATGCAGCTTTTTGAAAACCCAATGTTTCTTGAGCTAATTTATTTTGTTTTTCGGCTTGTTCAAGTTCTTTAAGACCAGTCCAAGCTTTTAATCCTTGTACTCCAAGATTTCCCCAATCCTTAAGGCCCATATTTTTAACTTGGTCCCACATACCAGTTGCCCAGCTTTTCTCTGGTGGATCTGGTTCCTCTTTTTGAAAAAATTGAGGAGATTTATGTCTAAATATTGATTTATCTCCAAATCCAACATTAAACTTGTTAATCCACTCTGGATATGACGTTTCAGCTTGTATTGCATTTACGGCTTGAAGTTCTCGCATTTTTTTATCATATTCCCTAGAGAGCTTGTCACTTTCTGTTCGTGTCGGTCCTTTGTATTCATATGGATTTGGTTGATAAGCATCTGAGGAGGGTAAAGTACTGGATAACCGGAAACCACTAGGACTTCCTTGAATTAATGTTGGATCTGGATTATAACCTCTCCAACTACCGCCATAACCGGTTTGCTTATTTCCCCACTGTTTCCAACTATCTTGAAAATTAGCCATGTGTGTCTCCTTATTACTATGCACTATATTACGTAGATATTACTATTATTTATAGAAATTGTCTATATATACCTTCCACTACTGCTTACAGATTGCTGTATAGTTTCACTATATGCATGTTGTAAGTATGGAACCTCATATTGTGCAGTAAATAAAGCATAAGTTGCTTCTCCTCCTAATGCTGCACCCCTATTAACAACTTGTAATGATTGAAGCATTACATCTTGTGTAAAACTCTTTGTTGGGTTACTGATTTCTTGTAGCATCTTTAAATGTGCATCTTTTTCACCTGCTTCAGTTATCCATTGTGCTCTCTCTTGTCTTAAATCTTCAGCAATTTGGGCTTCTTTTTTTAAACTTATTCTATTTAATCCATTTATAACATCTAAAGCAAAATTAGCTATTTTCAATGGGTTAGTTAAAAAAGCCGTATTAAAACCCATTCCACTGTAATGAAAGCTATAAGGAGCATTTGCAGGCATAGGACCTATAAAGCTTGGTGCTGCTTGTCCATATGTAACGCCTGGGTCCCATGCTGCTACAGCTACCATAGATACTAAATTAAGAATCGTTGCTAACTCTTCGTTATCCCCGGCTATTTCTGTAATAATCACCTGAATTATATATTGAGCAGCCATCCTTAGAAGCATATTTGGCAATTGAGCTATAAGTGCACTTAGTGCTATAGAAAACGCTGCACTCAGAGACGTAGCAGCAGCCATTTTTGCAAAAACTGCTGTCATAGCAGTAAATGATTCTTTAAGCATTGGGTAAGCGTAGTAAGCTATAACTACAATAACAACAATCATTACCAGAGCTGTAAGAAAGCCCATACCTTCATGTACAATCTTTTCATAATGAGCTATATATATAGATGCATGGGCTCCTGCTAAAAATAATTGACTAACTTGAGTATTAGATAAATTTTTAATAAAATTATAAATAAACGGAAGCATTAAATCCGCTTTATTTCCTAGATTAAATTTAACTACTCTAAAATATCCGCTAGCTCCATCAACAACTCTACAAGAAGCAATTGGAGCTACTACCGTATAAGCGTCTAATCCTGAAGGTTTACAACAGTAATAAGTTATTGATTGTCCTACAGTTGTTTCGTCTGATGCTGATTCAACTAATCGTAATACTCCTGATCCATTATTCTCATATACTA
>CALBXV010000334.1 GCA_937890045.1 uncultured archaeon | reverse complement strand
CAGAAGCTAATATTATAGCAAAAAAACAATTAGATGCGGTGATTTAATATTATGGGAAAAGAACATACGCCTGACGGAAAACCAGAAGATAATAGTAGATTTGATGAATATGGCCGATGGAAGCCAGGAGAATTTGAAGCGGTTATAGAATCTCGTAAACTTGTTACACCAAAGTCAAATCTTGAGTGGGCCCACCGAGGAGAAGGTTTAGCTAGAATTGACCCACTAATTACAACACCAGAACTTAAATATGTAGATTATATTCAAAATTATTATGCAGATGGATTTACTCCAAATAGACTATATAGTAAAATAACTGAATTTAAAGGAGTGGGTGAGAATACACAAAAATTTGATCCTTTATATCGTACTACTACAGCAAATCCAAGTGTAGATTTTGAAGCTACAAAACGTTTTGAAAATTATCCTAAAAAAGTATTAGATGATTTACCATCCCCATTAGAAATATTACATACTAAGGGGTTAACTGTTAGGAGCCCTCTTAGAAAAGACGCAGAACCAGGTTATTCATATACCCCTTTACCATTAGAATCTATGTATGCTAAAGGATTAAAAGTAGGAGATAGGTTATCATATAAACGAGGTAATGAAGTATTAGGTTTTGACCAACCATTTATTATCAGAGATATAGGAAATCAATGGGGAATAGATAAAGTTCCTTTAATGGAAGGTATTAAGGATGTTACATTAAAAAAGATTTTAACTATTGGAATAAATGCTATAGATGAAGTTGGAGGAGTGGTTCTTGGAAGACAACCAAGTGCTTTTATAGATAGATATTTAGCTGATATTACAAGAAATTTAAAATTTTTAGCGACACCAAAAGGGGCTGGATTTTTATTAAAACAAAAAGTTTTACATAGAAGAAATGCATTTGATAAAACAGGTGGATTAAAGTATAAATTAATTGGTGTTCCTACAAGTTTAGGTGATGCACTTTCACTTGGAAGAAATATGATTGATCCAAAATCATATAGTGTTCTTTCTTTAGGAAGTATACCTGGTGCATTTAATCTTCCACGATATGGACTGTATAATCCAGGGAATATAATAGAAGATGCAAAAGAAGGTGTAGCAAAATTTCTTAGTCGTGAAGCACTTGAATTAGTAAAACCAGTTGGTGAAGCGATTATTGATTTTACAATGAATGCTATTGGTGTACTTGGAGATACATTATATGATCTGGCACCAGCACCAATTCAAGGTGGATTAGATAAGTTAAGTCAAGGAATCGAAAGAACCAAAAACCAAGCCCAAGCTTGGCAAAAAGTAGCGTCCAAAGCGTATGGTGAAGTTAGCAAAGCCGTAACAGCAGAATTAGGGATGAATAAAGAGTTTGCAGATGTTGGGGCAGACAAAGTAAATTTAATTAAATATGGTGATGAATTACATAAACCAAGTCTTAAAAGTTATAAAGAATTAGATTGGATTCCTTTTAAATTTCATGATGTAAATAATGATAAACCTATAGTATTTCGTGCAATTCTAAGCGGTATATCAGATACTTTCACACCAAATTATTCAGAAGAAAAATATATTGGAAGACCTGATAAAGTATATGTTTATCAAGGTACAGATAGAACAATAAGTTTTACATTTGATATTTACCCTAAATCAGATAAAGAATTAGTAACTCTTTGGGAAAAAATGAATTATTTAGCAGGATTAACATATCCATCATGGGAAAAATCGCGTGGTGGTGGAAGGGGTATGGTAGCACCATTTTGTAAATTAACTATAGGACAGATGTTTAAAGATACACCAGGTTATATATCTGCATTAACCTATACTGTACAAGATAATGGAACTTGGGAAACAACATTTGCGAAGTTGCCTAAATATATACAAGCAAGTTGTACATTTATTTATATTGGTAAGAGACTACCAAGTTCTACTCAGAAACACTATGAACTTCCCTGGGTTGCACAAAAAAAGTATGTAACTGAACTTTCAGATACGTTTTTGGCAATGATGGATAATGTGGATATAGATGTGGGTACTTTATTGAAACGAAGTCCTGATAGTTTAGGCAAATGGGCAGATAAATGAAAAGATATTCTACAACAAGAGCAAAAATTGATAAAGCAGGATTTAGAGTTTATGCAACTACTTATTATCCTGAAATACCTATAGAGAATGGTGATAAATTTATTTATTCAAAATTTGGTGATAGAATTGATCTTTTAGCACATAAATTTTATGGTGATGTTACTTTATGGTGGGTTATAGCAAAAGCAAATGGAATTCGAGGTAAAGCCGCATTAGAACCAGGCACAGAATTAAGAATACCGAGTGATATAACTGGGATATTAGATAGATTTCATCAAGTAAATAGAATTTCTTAGGTTATGTTAGCATTAGAACCTATTGCAGAATCAATTCAAAAGCGAATGTTTGAAAAGATGCGAGTTTTAGGTAGACAAGAGTCTACTAAAATTGGTGAAATTATTTCAGACAATTCTTTAAAACACGAAGATATAGCAACAAGAACTACATTTATCCGTATGACTTCAGGTGCTCATAACGCTGTTGTAATGATGGGCGGTTTGTTAAAAGAAGATGGTAGTATGATAGCAGGTTATGATGATATATACGGCTCAAGAACTTATAAAGAACGTGGTAAAGAACGAACACAAGAAGTTACTGAACAACTAACTGGTATCTCTGGAGAACATGGTTCAGCTGGATATCGTACCGTTTTAGAGGGAACAGGAATATTTGATGCAAATAAGATAACAGTTGGGAATCTTCACAAAAGACCTATGCCTGGAGTAAAATCAATAGATGTTAGTTTTAAAGGTGGTTTAAGAACTTTAAGAGAAGCGACAATTTCTTGGACTTGTTGGTCTTGGGAAGATTTAAATAGTTTAATGTCTCATTTTTTAGCACACGGTAAAACAGTTATGGTTGAATGGGGTTGGGTATATAATAAGGAAACTTTAGGTAACTTACCAAACTTTTGGAAACCAACAGATGCCGCTGGAAATAAATCAATAGATGCTAGTGCATTTACGGATTATAAAAATATAGTTTTGAGTGCTAAAGGTGATTTTGATATGATGGTTGGTATAATTAAAAACTTTGAATTTACAACAAGAGATGATGGTGGATTTGATTGTCAAACAATACTTTCAAGTGTAGGAGTTAGTTTATTTGAAGATGAACAACCATCCTCAAATGTTTTAGCAGAAACTATAAAATATAAAATTAGTAAAAGAGAAAAAGATACAGATATACGAGATAAATTAAAAAGTATGGTTGAGGATAAAGATGATAGCGAATTAATAAATTTTGATATATCTGTTAGTTTAAAATCTTTTTTAGCTAACTTTCATAATTGGATAGTTGATGATTGGAAGAGTAATCTTAAAAAAAGACACGTGGGTAGGAAAAAAGTATTAACGCCAGTTAATGAATTAAGAGATGAAGCACATGGTGGTAAAGTTAAGTATAGTGAACCATACCGCACATGGGGTGATGGTCAATGGGAATATAAGTATGTTTATAAACAAAATGCTTATATAGCAGATGTTAAAGTAATGGATGGAACGGGCTCTGACCCGCCAGTTATGGAAATTCAAGAAGATGTTTGGGTACGTTGGGGTTGGTTTGAAGATAATATTTTATCTAAGTTTTTAACATTAGTTTCAGATAGTCCAGATATACCACTTGTAACACAATTTAGAT
>CALBXV010000333.1 GCA_937890045.1 uncultured archaeon | reverse complement strand
TGAATAAAATTTAAATTAATTTACTAATTATATTAGTTATGACTAATTCTGATTCTTGGAGATTTATTGATTTATCTGTTAATACTTGTTATATGAATATGGCTATTGATGAGGCGCTAATGATTCTAAATTCTAAAAACAAATCTCCAAACACTTTAAGATTATATCGTTGGAATCCATCAGCTATTTCAATTGGGTATTTTCAGGGTATTAATGAAGAAGTAAATATTAAATCTTGTAGAGATTCTCAGATTGATATTGTTCGAAGAATTACTGGTGGTGGGGCTGTTTATCATGATTATAATGGTGAAATTACTTATAGTCTAATATTAAATGAACGTACTTCAAATGTCCCTTCTAATGTAATTGAATGTTATAAATATCTATGTCAACCAATTATTAATTCATTACAGATTATTGGAATTAATGCCTGTTTTCAACCAATTAATGATATTATTGTTAATAATAAAAAAATATCTGGTAACGCCCAGACACGAAGAGCTGGAGTTGTATTGCAACATGGAACTATTTTAATTGATGTTGATGTGAACAAAATGTTTAGTTTTCTAAATGTTGAATCAGAAAAAATTAGGTATAAACTTATTAAATCAGTTAAAAAGAGAGTAACTTCAGTTAAAGACGAACTTAATAAAAATATTGATTTTAATATTTTCTCTCAAAACCTAAGAAAAACTTTTTCTGAATTATTTAATGTTGAATTTACAAACCAAACTCTAACTAAAGAAGAATCTAATTTAGCTATGCAAATATGTGAAAAATATTCAAGTGAAGGGTGGTTATATCAACGTTGAAAAATTCTTTAAAAATTAAAAATGGTAAATTCATAAAAATTACTTATGAGATAAATAATAATATTATATCTAAAATTAAATATACTGGCGACTTCTTTTTATATCCTGAAGAAAGTTTGATTGATCTTGAAAGATTATTGACTGGAAAAAAATTTGAATATGATGTTTTAAAACCAATTATTGATACTTTTTTTAACGATAAAATGTTAATTGGTGTTAATGCTTCTGATTTCTTACAATTAATTTTCCAAAATACTTCTAAATCTTAATTTCTGGTGATCTATTATTGAATAAACCTCCATGGCTAGTAGTTAAAGTTAAACATAAAAATAAAATAACTCAAATTAAAAAAGTATTAGATGATTTTAATCTTCATACAGTATGTGAAGAAGCTTTATGTCCAAATATTGGTGAATGTTGGAACAAAAAATCTGTTACATTCATGATTCTTGGTGATATTTGTACTCGTAACTGCTCTTTTTGTGCTGTTGCGAAAGGTAAACCAAAACCACCTGATTTAATGGAGCCCTCTAATATTGCAAATATGGTTCAAAAACTTAATCTTAATCACGTTGTTATCACTTCAGTTGACCGTGATGATCTTGAAGATAATGGCGCCTCTCATTTTGTTAATATTGTTAATAATATTAAAATTGCTAATCCAAATACTACGATTGAAGTATTAATTCCTGATTTTATTGGTTATCATAATGGTGTTAAACAAGTTGTTGAATCAAAACCTGATATTATTAATCATAATATAGAAACTATTAGTAGACTTCACTCAAAAGTTAAACCTAAATCTAATTATTTCCATTCTTTAAATTTACTTAAAACTGCTAAAAAATTAAATAATGAAATATTTACTAAATCTGGTATTATAGTAGGACTTGGTGAAACAGAAACTGAAATTATTACGTTAATGAAGGATTTATTAAGTGTAAATTGTGATATTCTAACCATTGGTCAATATCTCCAGCCCAGTTTTAAACATCCTGAAGTTGTTGAATATGTTACACCTAAACAATTTAACGAGTATAAAAAAATTGGTGAATCTCTAGGTTTCAAATTTGTAGCTTCTGGACCGTTTGTTCGTAGTTCATATAATGCAAGTGAAGTATATAATATAATAAAAAAAAAATAATTCTTGAATAAACTGTTTTCTAATTGATATAAATAGAAATCCATTAATATAATTAATATATTTTTATTAATATTGAAAGTTCAAATTCCAATGTTACATCCACAAGTTAAGGAAGCTAAAATTGTTGAATGGTTAAAAAATAACGGTGATAATGTTAAAAAAGATGAGCCGTTATTGATTATAGAAACTGATAAAACAACTATTGAATTAGACTCACCAACATCTGGTGTTGTTGATAAAATTCTGTTTTCTGCTGGGTCAGATATTACTAATGATGATATTCTAGTTATAATTAATGAAAATTAAAATATTTTAAACAGCAAATTGAAATAAATGTTAATATATAATTCTAATTATGAAATCTAGTTTAAAACCTGGTCTAACACATAAAATTAAATTAATTGTTGAAAATAATATGGGGACTCATTTTCTTCCTAATTCTTCCACTCCTGTTTATGCTACTCCTTTTATGATTTATCAAATGGAAGATACTTGTTTACATATGTTGGAACCTCATCTTGATGTTAATGAACAATCAGTTGGAACATTAGTTAACGTTAAACATATTGCTCCAACACCTGTTGGTAGTACGGTGATCTCTAAAGCAATTCTGATTAATGTTATTAAAAATCGTTGTATTTTTCATGTTGAATCTTTTGATGACTATGAAAAAATTGGTGAGGGTGTACACGAAAGAATTATAATTGATGTTAATAGATTTGATAAACGTGTCACTTCTAAAACTAAATAAATCTCTAATCATTATGAAAATATTATATTCTTGTTTTAATATTGTTCTATAATGACTTTAATCACATGTTCAAAATGTAAAGTAGAACAAGAATCTTATATTAATAATCCTTTTGCTGGTAGTGTTCTTGGAGAAAAAATTAAAGAACAAACTTGTGAATCATGTTTCCTTGAGTGGGAAACACAGCAAACTATGGTTATCAATGAATATCAAATAAATACTTCTATCAAAGAGCATAGAGAAATACTTGTTAAAAAACTAAAAGAATTTTTAAATATTACTTAATTTTCAAATTCTAATTAAATCAATTTTTCTAGCTAACCAAAAATCATATTGCGATAATGCCTGTATGTAATTTGTAGTTAAAGTTATTGTTATTTCAGTCCCATGATTTATTTGAATATCTGGATGATGATTTAAATTTTCTGATTCCATTGCAACTATGTTGAAAAATTTCGCTGTTTGATTCATGTTATCTAAAGTTATTTTTTTTACTATCTTATTTCCATTTATTTGCCAATTATCTACTTCTTTTATTTTCATACTGATCTCTTTATTATCTAGTATTTTGTATTCTTCTTCACTATTATGCATGTAGTATTATTAAAAAATTTGTTATTTATTATTTATTAATAGTTTTTCTAGTTAATAATATTAATATAATCTAGTTACTTATCTAATAATTGATTATTATTGGTGGACCTTGCTATTGGTGGATATGATGACCTTGCTAGCCAAGTTGGAATAGGTGGAATACTTGGATTTGTTATAGGGTATGCACTTAAAAAAATATTGAAATTCTTACTTGTTTTAGTAGGTTTATTCTCTGCTTTACTACTCTATTTAGGTTTTGAGGGATTTGTCACAATTCACTATGATAAAATTGAAGAAGTTTTTACTGCTTTTATTGAGAATTATGGTAATGAATATGCTTTACCATCTTTTATTGGTACTAATATTCCTCTAGCTGGAAGTTTTGCTTTAGGATTTGCTATGGGAATTAAAAAAGGATAATTTTCATATTTGTTATTAAACATATTATTATTATTTTGTTTTTTAAACTAAAAATGTTATATATTATTGTCTCTTAGTATTCAGCATGGTTCAATATCAAATTACTGCTATATTAAATGGTGAAGATGAACTTGAAAAATTTGTTATTGGTCAAAGACTAGCAAAAGATGAATCTAAACGTCTTGTATGGGAAAAACATTTCCGAGAAGCTGAAAAAAAACTTGAACAATTAAAATTCCAAATTGAACAATTAAAAAATAACAAAAAAACACTTCAAGAACAACAATCTAAAGACATACATGTTAAATTACCTACTCGTCCACTTTCATCATCTGAAACACCAGTACCAAATATAAGAACTGAAACTGCAAAAAATAGTGACTAAATTCTCTTACATTAATAATCTCTCTTATTTTTTTTATTTATCTTAGGCTTTTCTTTATAATAGAAATTTTCTGATTTCATAATTTTTTTGTATGGGCCGGAGCGGATTTGAACCGCCGACCTTCGCCACGTCAAGGCGATGTCCTAACCAAGCTGAACGACCGACCCAATTGTAGTTATTACTTATTTATCGTTAATATATTTACATAACTAATCTTATTTTATATTCAAAGTGTTAATAAACTTCTTATTTCTAAATATTGGCGTATGTCTAAAAAATCCAAGTTAAATGATAAATCACCTTTTAATGAAACTTCTGGATTTTATAATTTACTACCTAAAGATCGTTTATCTTTAATTAAAAAATTAACTTCGTTAACTGATGATCAATATAATTTACTACGTGAAAAATCAAATCTAGACTTAAAAATTGCTGATAATATGGTTGAAAATGTTATTGGTACATTTCCAATTCCTCTAGGAATAGCATGTAATTTTCATATTAACTCAAAGGATTATTTTATTCCTATGGCTGTGGAAGAATCTTCGGTTATTGCAGCCGCTAGTAATGCGGCTAAAATGGCTAGAAAACTAGGAGGATTTAAAACTAGTAATACAGGTTCTATTATGATTGGTCAAATCCAAATTATAAAACTTTTAGATCCTAATAAA
>CALBXV010000332.1 GCA_937890045.1 uncultured archaeon | reverse complement strand
GCTATTAGTATTATCAATGTCTTGAACCAATTTTGAATACCTAAACTTCTGGTCAAACTTTTCTAAATTAGTTTGAATATAATTTTGAATAGAACTATTAATGGATGATTTAAGTGTAGACTCATCCGTTAATAATCTAACAGGATCATAGTTTACCGTACTCTCTATTAAAACATAAAAGAAAGTAGGATCAATTAGTTCTGGTTGTATTGTAACAACATTTACCTTTGACAAAATATCATTTTTGATTTGATTTTTTGTTGTTGTACCGAATGTATTATTACCAGCTGGTTTAACAGCAATAAAAACTTTTCCGTATTGTATTGGGTCAGCATCCTCACCACCATAAACCGTTATAGATTCAATGTCAGGTCTTTGTTCTAAAAGAATTGCTTTGTAATCTTCTTTTGTTGTTGCTCTTCTCTGTGCTGAATATAATTTTGGTGCTTGGAATTTAATAGACCTTTCTGTTTGAGCATCAACACCACCAGTTGCAGCTATAGAAGTTTCTAAAATATAATTTTCTGATGTTATTCCAGCAACCGCACCAGTAGCAGTAAAGGTAGATGCTTTATTTGCTAAAGGGCCGTTCGTTACAATATATTCAATAAAAATAATATTTCCATCTTCAACTGCTTTACCAACAGAATCATCACCGAAAAGAATTTCATATTTTCCGTTTTCTATTTCTTCTAGAAAAAATACTGTATCAAATCCCTTAATCGTATTAACATCTAGATTCCTTCCATTTGTGTATGTTGTTACAGTAGTATCACTAGCTGATTTTTGTACCTTAACACTAATAGTTGTGGTATCTATATTTCCATTGGGAATAATATATCTTTGTAAAGGATCAGCACCAGAAACCCCATACGATTTTTGTAACAATTTACCTTCAACAATTTCTATATCAGTAGCTATATATGTTCCTGTGCTTGATCTTAAAACGGTAGTAGTTTTAGAAGTTGTAAACAAATAATTAATTCCATCAATACTTGTAGTGAACCGAGTATTCTTATCAATAATTAAAGAGGTAGGTGAACCAGAGGGTGTGAAAGAAAAATTAAGATATGCCTTTGCAGCTCTCTTAGATGTTGGCATAACATTAAGCATTCTAGCATGAGATAAAATGGAATCTCTTAATGCTGATGAATCCAAAAACATTTCATTAGCAAGCATATTAGCATAGAAACCCATGTAGTGTGTGTTATACGCAAGCATATCAATCAATACCGCTAAACCACTTCCCTCAAAATCATAATCTTGAAAATCATCCTGAGCATTAAGAAATGTTTTAAGATTAGATTTTATTCCTTCAAAATCTAAATCTGTTACCGATAACTTATTGGATATTGGCATTATCTAAGCCTCTCTAAAAATAATTCTATTATTACTGGTTGCAAAGTATTTATTGTCGTAAACTCTATTGTTATATGATATCCATTCCGATCTATATCGCCCTGTACTCTAATATTTTGAATAATAACTCTAGGTTCATAATTTTCTATTACTTCTCTAATAGTCAAATCCAATACATTTGCTGTTGTAGGGGAAACCAATTCAAACAATAATCCGTTTATTCCGCTTCCTAAGTCTGGATTAAAAGGACGTTCATATTTATTAGTTTGAAGAAGATTCCTAACTGATCTCTTAATAGCTTCAACACTTCTTTTCTTATTGATATCACCTGTTATCGGATGTCTTGTAAAATCTAAATCTAAATCAGTCCAGACCCGATTTGCTGTACTTAATGATTTTGTATGGATCGGCATTTTTAAACTATTTCCTTACATTCGTATTTTTGTTGTGTTAAGCTTTGCTTGTTAGCTTGGTCAATAATATATATTGTTTAATGCTTTAAGATAAGCAGAATAAAGCATTATTAAAATTAACGACTTTTACCTTGACCCCTATATCGTTTCCAACTTCTTCTTTTATGTTTGTTCTTTGGACATGAGCGTACAGAATTACCAATAGATGTAACTTTTTTATTATCATTTCTACGTTCAGTTCCCGTTTGATTTTTAAGCAACGCCATTATCTAGCCTTTCTACGTTAGTAACTTTAGTATTTATAACAGTTATTCCCAATTTTTCTCTAATTACTGATAATTTTGTGGAAATACTATGCTCTGTCCATGATTTCTCATGTATATTTTTTGTTTTTAGACTACAACCATAAACAAATCCACGATCATATTCTGATATATCTGTTTCAGTAAATCTATATCCATCTGGATAGAGCCATTTTGCAGAAAATTTGAATAATGCTTTTGTAAATTTACCAGTAAACTCACTATTCCCCATAGTAAATCCTATGACATAAGCTTCTGAAGATACATCCATGTTTCTATTTAATAAAACATGAATGATATCATGGTTAAATAAACTAACAGCCCCAGATAAATGCAACGGAGATTTTGGATTTTCTAACAACCACACAAACCAATGTATATCTTCAGGTTTTTTATATCTTTCATCTGACCTAAATTCTCTCAGAGCCTGCTTTAATGTCTTCATTTTTCTAAGGTATCCCTTATAATTTGGGCAACTCCCATACGACCATAGGGTGCGTAATCGTATGGGAGTTACTGGATGGGCTAGGGGGAAAAACCTCACCAGGCCATCCGTTTGTATTTAATAATATTTATAAGAGTTATTAAAGATTATAAATATTATTATAATTATCAATAAAGGAATCCCATGAAAACATATAAAGATTTAATGAGTGAAAAAGCAAAGTTCAATTTTAAGGGTGCTGTAAAACTAGGTATGCTTGAAAAAGAGGATGAAAGGTATGTCAAGGATTTAAAGAAAAAGGGTTGGGAAATTGATGCGTTCAATTTGACTAGTAGTGGTTATGAGATCACTATCCAACACAAGAAGGCCGGACGTGCTAAATTCGTAGATAAAAAAGACCCTAGAAAAGCATTAAAGATAGCATCTGACAAAGCGGTTTAATGAGTAATGACCAACACCTTTTTATATACATTAGAAGGAGAAAAAATTATTTCAGTTCAATTAACAGATCATTTTAAAAAAAAAGAATTTGATTGCCAATGTAAATGTGGTACTGGTGAAATAAGTATGATACTGGTACAAAAACTTGAGCAAGCAAGAGTAAGTTATGGCAAGGGTATACATATTAATAGTGGCATAAGATGTTTAAATCACAATCGTTCTATCGGAAGCAAAGACACTTCATCACATATAAAATGTGTCGCAGCTGATATAGGTTGTACTGATATGAGTAAGAGACATGAACTTTTAGAAATACTTTTAAAATACTTTAATAGAGTTGGCGTACATAAAAAATTTATTCATGTTGATGTGGATACTGAAAAACCGAATGGGGTATTTGTTTATTGATGAATTTATTGTATGAGGAAAATGAAGTCTTTGGCGGATGGTTTAATGAGTGGAGAAAAGCAAGAGTAAAAAAAATAGAAGATGTTCTAGGTCAAAATTGGTTTGAAGGAAAAAAGATATTAGAACTTGGTTCTGGTTATGGAAATATAGGATTATATTTTAAAAGTCTAGGTGCTGATGTAACTATGACAGATGCTAGGAATGAATGTCTGGAAGTTATCTTAAAAAAAGATAAGGATGCGAAAGTAATTCTTCTTGACCAAGATAAAGAATGGAGTTTACCAGACAAATTCGACATAGTATTGCATTTCGGTTTATCCTATAATTTAGAAAATTGGAAAAGAGATTTAATAAATACAATTAATCATTCCAATCAGTATGTTTCTTTTGAAACAGCTGTAAATAAATTCTCTCAAAATATAAGTTTTCAAATAAGAGATTATAATTCACACCATGAATTTCATGGCCCTGTAAATGGGATAGGTAGTTTACCATCAGTATCAAGTATTGAAAATGTATTAGATCAATATCAATATAATAGATATGATGATAAAGATTTAAATGTTAATAATTTAATTTATACAAATACAACTAACGACAAATTTAAATTTCCAATAGATAAAAATGGGAATGTAATTCCAGAACCTTATGTTGTAGATGGTTGGGATAATCCTGCCGTATCTGGTGGCCGGAAATTTTGGATAATAAAAAAAGGAGCTATATAATGGAGAAATTAAAATATTTCAAAAAATTGGCACTAAACTGGGATGTTAATGAACTAGAAAAGGCCTTACAAGAAGTTTTAGATATAGTACCATTTCCTGTCCTTGGCCAGAAAATGACTCTCCATACAACTGTTGAGTCAATAACTTCCGATACGCCAGAGGGAAAGATGCGGTGGGTGGATAAGGATATTGGACACAGCATTGAAAAGGAATTCCAAAATATTGGTACAGTAGTTAATCAGTTATGTCTAACAAAAAAACCATTGGAAACATCTGATTACTTTACGATTAAATTAAAAGAACAAAAACAAAGTGATGTTTCTACTAATGGGATGAGAGAAGAAGTTGGTGAGTTAGATGGGTACTTTTCTGAATTAGATTATACTGAATTCATTCCAGAATTTAATCATACTTACTTTAAAGAAATCTATGACTACTTTAATAATATAGAAAATATAGATATTGGAAGGATGCGGTTGATAAAAAGCTATCCAAATTTTTGTCTATCTTGGCATCCCGATAATGATGATAAAATTCATATACCTATTAAAACGAATAGTGGTGTTAGGATGATTGTAGAGGATGAATGTATGCATATGCCGGCTGGAACAACTACAGTAGTAAGAACTAATGATAATTACCATAGTATAATGAACGGCGGAACTGCACTTAGAGTACATCTA
>CALBXV010000331.1 GCA_937890045.1 uncultured archaeon | reverse complement strand
TTGATTCAAGTTCAACTGGTGCTGGTGATCTCACTATTGCACAAGAAAATGATTCTAATCTAGGATTAGTTGTCGCCGTTGCAAGTGGCGCAGCTGTAACTAGAGAATGGGAATTTGCAAACTTGTTTAGTGGTGCACCGGGCACATCAGCTTACGCAACTGCACAAACATCAGCAATCACGCTAGATGAAATGCATATTGTTGTAATTGATGAAGATGGAAAAATCTCTGGAGTTACAGGTACAGTTTTAGAAAAATTTGAAAAAGTATCTAAAGGTTCAGATGCAAAAGACGATTTTGGTGCAACTAACTATTATGTTAATATACTTGAAAATTCAAGTTCATACATTTACTGGTTAGACCACCCTAGTACGTTTAGTAGTGCTGGAACAGATATGTCTGCAAGGACATCTGCTTTAGCATTTGGTGTAGGAACTTTACCAGAAGTTAGATCATTTACTGATGGAGCCGATGGAACTGGCACATGGCCAGCCCAACGTCTACCAACTACAGGTCAAAAAATTACAGCATGGGATACACATTTTGGCAGTGCAGACAATCAAGACATAGCTCTGATGGTCGCAGGCACACCATTAGCCGATAACGGATCGGGAACGGATGTTGCAACGAGAGCCGAAGCAACAACTTATTATAATCAATTAGCAGCAATTGCAAAAAAGAGAAAAGACGTAGTAGTATTTTTCTCTCCAATTAGGTCTGATGTTGTAGATTCTGGAGTATCTGGAGCAGTTAATGCTAAGACTACTGCAGGAACATTAAACAACACTTCATACGCAGTTATGGATAGTAATTGGTTATACATTTATGATCGGTACAACGATAGATATATCTATGTGCCGGCAAACGGAGCCACAGCAGGACTGTGTGCTAGAACTGATTATTCACATGACAGTTGGTTTTCACCAGCAGGCATGAATCGGGGTCAAATTTTTGGAGTAACTAAATTAGCTTATAATCCAAATAAAGCAGATAGAGATATGCTTTATAAGAATAAAGTTAATCCAATTGTTACATTTCCAGGACAAGGAACAATGTTGTTTGGTGATAAAACACTAGCAGCTGCTGACGGTAGTGCATTCAGTAGAATCAATGTTCGTAGATTGTTCATTACTTTAGAGAAAGCAATTTCAACTTCAGCTCGAGCACAACTCTTTGAATTCAACGATGCATTCACAAGAGCCAACTTTAGAGCAGCAGTAGAACCTTTCTTGAGAGAAGTACAAGGTCGTAGAGGAATTTATGACTATAAAGTTATTTGTGATGAAACAAATAACACTCAGGCTGTAATTGATTCAAATCAATTCGTTGCAAGTATATTTATTAAACCTGCTCGAAGTATCAATTTCATAACATTAACATTCGTAGCCAGCCGATCAGGCGTAGACTTTGATGAAGTTTATGGCTCAGGAACTTAAGGAGGATTGAAAAATGTCAAGTATAAATGAATTTAAAGCAAATCTCCTTGGTGCCGGACCAAGAGCAAATAGATTTAGAGTCTATATTCCAAGAACAGGTGGCGCTATCGAGTTTCTATGTAAAACAGCTGCATTGCCGGGACAAACAATAACGGAAACACCCGTTAATTTTCGTGGCATGATAGTCAAGTTAGCCGGAGATAGAACTTTTGCAAACTGGGAAGTAGCGATCTATAATGATACTGCTTTCACAGCTAGAAGAGGTCTTGAAGAATGGATGGAAGATATTGTTCCATTAGATTCTTCTATAGGTCCAACTGGTTATGATTACATGATTGATAGAGCAAGTGTTACTCAACTAGGTAGAGATGATCAAGATATAGCTACTTATGAATTTTTTAATATGTGGCCCTCAGTATTAGGTGATATAGCCTTAGATGCTGCAGGAACAGACGCAATTGAAGAATTTACTTGTACTTTATCATATTCACATTTTGAAAGAACTCTTTAAAAGAGTTCCATTAAGTGGAGTATAAATATATAATATGGAACTAT
>CALBXV010000330.1 GCA_937890045.1 uncultured archaeon | reverse complement strand
AGTGATGAATTTTATAAAGTTAAAAAACGAAGTAATCCAGTTTTAGAGAATTAAATAATGAGTTCAACGTTTATAGAAATAGATCCGACCAAGCATAGTCGAAAAGGTGTATTCAAAAATGCTCAACCACAATTAATATGGTTACAGTTTGTTCCTGGGGTTGTTAAAAGTGTAATAACGAGTAAAAATTCTCCCGATTTTGGAAGCGATCTAGATATAAATACTATTACAGCAACTGCACACTACGGCGCCAGTACTAAATGGTGGCATGCCACAAAGAGTTATTATCCATTGATGAGAGGAATGGTTGATACTCCTGTTAAAGGTGATCAAGTTTTATTATGTAATTTTGGAGGTATTAATTATTATTTAGGACCACTTAATACAGAGAACAAACCAAATTTTAATCATGACTTTCTTTTTGAAACTGATGAATATATATGGGATCAATTTGGAGAAAGCCCCCCGCCAAGAACAACACGAGATGCTATGGGATTAAGTAATGATTTTACAGCTATTGATTATTGCAGGTTACAAAAAGATTTTGATCCAGAGTTAGATAAAAAAAGTGATGGGGTGAATTATGATCTCCACGGAGATATGATGTTTGAGGGTAGACATGGAAATAGTATTAGACTAGGAAGTAGAAGTGATAATCCTTATATTATAATTTCAAATGCGCGACATCCGGAAAATGAATTAGAAAGTATTGCTGACGGAACATTAATTAGTATAACCAAGAACGGTACACTCGATCAGCATTTTTCTGGAACAATTACTGATAGCATGGATAAAGAAAAATTAACATTTATATTAGCAGATTCAGAAGCACAAATAGATAAAGATAAAAAAAGAACGTCCGCAGATTTAGTTTCTTTTGTTAACCGGTCGACTGATGTTACAGAGCTTATTTATAAATATAATAAAGATCAGCTCTTGCAATCATCTGATAGGATAACAATTAATGCTAAAAGAGAAAGTTTATTTTTATCAGCCTTTCAAAACATTCATATTGGTTCCGGAAATAGTTTAACCATTTCATCTAATAAAGAAATAATATTAGAGTCGGGTAATATTTATATAGGAAAACTAGCCAAAAAGGAAACTTCAGAAGAACAAACAGAAACCGGACAGGGACTTGTTCTTGGAGAGCATTTAAGATTTTTATTAGAGAAAATGGTTGATATTTTAATAGCAGCAAATGGACATTGTCACCTATCACCCGTGCCTCTAGGGTATCAACAGGGTCCTCCCGGCACACTTAATACAAAACTTCAAGAGATAAAATCAGCTCTTGGAAAAGGAGCAACTAATTTTGTTAGTTCAAAGTATTTTATTGAAGAGAATGTATCTTAGTTATAGGAGAGTATTATGAAAAAAACTGAGCTTAAGTCAATGATAAGAAATATAGTAAAAGAAGAAGTGCGGTTATCGATGAAAAAACTTTTAAAAGAATTTATGTCTAAAGAAATAAGTGATCGTTCTTTAAAAAATAATAATATTAAAAAGTCCAAATCGAAGCACAACATAAAAAATAACACATTTTCGTCAAATAAACTTTTAAATGAAGCTTTAAATGATACCGCTCAAACATCACAAGAGTGGAAAACTTTAGGGGATGGAACTTTTACTACCGACTCAATGAATACTATTTTACAAAATCAGTATTCAACTGATGTTGAAGTATCCGGAAAACAGATGGTTGCTTCAATGGGAGTTGATCCCGATAATGTTCCAGAATATCTTGTAAATGTGTTTGAGAAAGATTATAGAGGTTTTATGAAAAAAGTAAACGGTAAAACTAATAATTGAAGTTAATGTATGGGATTACAATCTAAAATAAAAGATATATTTTTAGAGTCTACTGGAGCTAAAGAATATGCGGAAGGTGATACAGGAAACATTGATACCATGGCAGAAAAGCTTACAGATGCGATAGTAGAATATTTTGAAGCTCAAACTTTTATTATTACTTCACTGTCAGCAGATTTAAAAATTGATAAGTTAACGTTGTTAAGACCACTACCGGTTGATGTTTCAAAAATATTCTATATATCACCAGCAGGTCCGGCACCAGTACTGCCGCAATCTGTTGCTAGTATAAAATCAACTACCTTAATAGACGGTACTGATATAGCTGCTTCTGGTAGAGCGTATCTAGGAGAGCCAGCAAAAAAAATAAGAGGTAGTGATAGAACTGAAGAGTGGAATACATATGCCACAGTTAAACTCAATCCCTCGGATAGAGTAGATGTAGATTAAAAATGGCAATAATAGATACAACAAAAAAACCTTATATAGCAGATAGAGACGAAAACGTTTTTGTAGGTATAGACTACCCATTTCATAAATCATTCGGATCAGACGGGTGGTTTGCATCTACATCAACTACTATTAAAGCAGTTAAAAATAATATAAAAATGTTATTAAGCACCACTAAAGGTGAAAGATTGATGCAGCCCGATTTAGGTTTAAATTTACGCAAATTTTTATTCGAGCAATATACAGATGAAACTAGAGTTGTTATTGAAAATGAAATAGTAGACACCTTTGAATTTTGGCTACCGTTTGTAGAAATACGAGATTTGATTATAAGTATGGATAAAACTGATAGTGTTGGTAAAAATGCAATGTCAATTTTTATTCAATTTAATATAACTAAAGATCCTAATACATTAGAATCAGTACAAGTTAATATTTCAGAGTAGGGGAAAATAAATGCCATATAATGTAAAAGAGTTTGGAGAAACTAATACAAATTATGCAGCTAAGGATTTTAGATCTTTAAAAAGTTCATTGATAGAATATGCTAAAGGTTATTTTCCAACTACATATAAAGATTTTAATGAAACGTCACCCGGGATGATGTTAATAGAAATGGCAGCATATGTGGGTGATATTCTTAACTTTTATATTGATCAACAATACAGAGAAATGCTCTTACCGTTAGCTGAAGAAAGAAGAAATATTATTAACATAGCAAATATGTTGGGGTATAGAGTAAAACCTATAATTCCCGCGCACGCTATCTTAACGGTTAAACAGACTATTAGCGATGGGGGTGGAGGAGATAGTCCAGCGTATTCTGAGGCTGTTATTATTGACTCCGGAATGCAAATTTCATCAGCTACTGATTCTGATATAATTTTTGAAACTCTTGATGTGGTTGATTTTACAATAAGCGGAAGCGGTAGTGGGGATGCCGCGGCTGATGGGCAAGGAGTTCCCTCAGGTCAAGATCTCGACGGAATTACTAATGAATGGACTTTAACTAGAAAAGTTAAAGCTATATCGGGGCAAACAAAGACGAGAAGTTTTTCAGTTGGAACACCCACTAAATTTTTAGAATTAAAACTAATTGATACAAACGTAGTTGATATAGTTGGTGTATCAGATTCAAATGGAAATAAATGGTATCAAGTTGATTATCTAGCTCAAGATAGAGTACCAATAGAACTTCACTATACTCAAGATGGTAATCGTACAAATGCTTATACCACACTGGCAGGAGATGAAATAGTATCTCTTCCTGTTCCGTATTCTCTTGAGTTTGTAAAAACAAGTAAAAAATTCATAGTTCAAGTGAATGCTGATAATACGACATCTCTTATATTTGGTAATGGAATACTAAGAAGTGGACAAACTTTGGAATCTGCGTTTTTACAATCTGAACAAGTCGGAATTAATATTCCAGGAATAACTGAAGATTTAACATATTCTATAGATCCCATGTTAGGAGATGAATATTCGACATTAGGTGAAACACCAATGCATACTACTTTAATTGTAACTTATAGAATAGGCGGTGGAGTATTTGCAAATGTTGTTTCTGGAGACTTAACTACAATAGAGTCTCTAACTACAGCAGCGGGAAGTGCTACAGATACTTCTAATATTACAGTAACTAATACACATCCCGCAAGTGGTGGTTCAGATCTAGAAACAATAGAAGAGATTCGTCATCGAGCTCAAGCATTTTTTACTACTCAAAATAGATGTGTAACCAAACAAGATTACGAAGCTAGAATTATGAATATGCCCGCTAAATTCGGAAATGTAGCTAAAGTTTATGTTGTAAAAAATAGAGACATGGGACCCCCAATATATGAGGTAGAACACCCAGAAGAAGAAGAAGATGTAGGCGCGCCAATAAGCGGCTGAGGAGAGGAGTATGAAGATTCACCGGATTTTGATTCATTTATAACTTAGGAGAAATATAATGCCTGTTTCGGCAACAATAGATGTTTACTTACTTTCTTACGATAATAATAAAAATTTAGTTCAAACTCCAAATGATCCTATAGGTGTTAATTTAAAGACATATTTAAATGAATTTAGAATGATTACAGATGAAGTAAATCTTAAACCTGGATATATAATAAATTTTGGAGTTGTATTTGATGTTTTTTCAAATAAAGATGCTAATAAACAAGGGGTTAAGTTAAGATGTATGGATGTTATAGAAAGATATTTTAATATTATTAAACTGCAATTTAGACAACCAATTTATGTTAGTCAACTTGAATATGAATTAATGGGAGTAGAAGGAGTTCGAGCTATAAATCATGTTTGCATTACTCAAGATAATAATTATTTAGATTCAAGTGAGTTTGGAACTTTTGATCCCCCATTATGGTTCACTCAATGGAACCCTGATGCTATTGGCGGTGCTGGAGGTTGGGAAGATACCGGTACTTCTGGTTATGGTTATAAATATAACTTCCAAGCTGCACTGCAGGAAGGAGTTATAAGACCTTCAAAAACACCAGCAGTTTTTGAACTTAAGAATCCTGGGATAAATATTAAAGGTAGGGTTAGGTAAAATTTAAATAATATTTTGGAGAAATTAAAATGCATTATTTTATTTATGCGACAAAAGATGCTTGGATATCAAGTGGGTCAAGTCATATTGATGGAACATCTTATAGAGATCAAAATTTCGGGCAGGATGAAATACTTGAAATAAAAAAAGAATTCTGGAATCAGTCTTTTGATTATCAAACTCGAGCATTAATTTCTTTTGCAGGAACCGAATTTATAAATGTTTCACAATCGATTGTCGCAGGAGATATAACTAATCCAAAATTTTATTTACGACTATATGAAGCTGCGGGTACTCAAGAATTGTCAACTGAATATAAATTAGCAGCCTTTCCCTTATCACAATCGTGGGATGAAGGAATTGGAAAATTTGGCGATAATCCAAAAGCAACAAATGGAGTCAGTTGGAACAATAGAAATTATTATCCAGGATCAAGTGAGGTATCTTGGAGTAGTACAGCTGCTGTGGGAGATACTTTTGCAAGTGGAACCTTAACAATTTCAACTGGTAGTTATACAAATCAAGAAATTACAATTGGTAGTGTTGATTTTATTTTTGTAAGTGGTTCAACATCAGTATTTGATAATAATTCATCTGAAATATTTGTAGAATCAGGCTCTTCAGTTGATATAAGCGCAAATAATTTAACAGGTTCAATTAATGATAATGTAGCAACAC
>CALBXV010000329.1 GCA_937890045.1 uncultured archaeon | reverse complement strand
GCTAATTTTGACCCATTAGGAGAGTGGAGAGTAGGAGATATTGTTACTGTAAAGGATTCAACAAATCCTGAGATACAAAACGCTCAAGGATTTGTTATAGAGTATATATTAGGAGAGCAAGTAAGAGATGGAAAAATTCATGTAAAACTTAAAGGACTATCTGAGACTATTCCAATAGATCAATTAGAAGAAGTAGTTGTACGTACTGATAGGTCACCTGAAACAACAGCAGAACGCCTAGAAGTATTAAGCAGGAAAGATCTAACTGATGAACAGAGAACAAAACTTCGTGCTGTATACGGTAAAGAGATAGATGCTCTTAAGAAAAAGCTAGATATAAAAATACAGAAGCTGGGATCTATTGAAAGCTTTGAGAATATAGATAAAGAATCTGATGATAGTGTAAATAAAAAAGCTAATGATTCTACTCTTCCTGCAACTAAACAACAGTTTTATAAAGATGTAGTTGCCCTCCGTAAAGCAAAAGCTATAAGAGCTCAACAAGAAAGTTTAAATCCTAAGTTAAAGACACTAGAAGATGTACATGGTGAGATTCTCCATGGTGAGTCTACACAGTGGAAAGGTCTATACTCCTATTACACAGATCTAGTAAACGCTTACACAGAATTTAAAAGTGACAAAGTATTACGTGATCAAAGGGTTGATGCTCTTCTCTCACAAATGGGGACCCACTCTGATAATTTAAATAAAAAATTAGATAAGTTTAAAGAAGCTAGAAGCATAATGGGTACTGTTCCCCCTGGTAATGTTGCTGCTGTTGTCGGTACATCTACAAGAATTGATAGCGGTATGAGGACTATGAGATATGACGTAGTCACAAATATGACAGCAGATGATGTTACAGCTGCACAAGACGCAGGTAAATTTGTTACACAAATTGATGAAAATTCTGACAGCTTAATTAGGACTCTTCAACAAGAAGCAACATACGGTAATTACATTATGGGAGTAGTTAGGGGATATGAGAAATCTCCCATGAAAGGACAAGTTTCTGATCAAGAATTAAGCATTGAAAAGCATGAAGAAGTTCTTAGAAAATTAACACAAGCTAGAGACAGTATTGAAAGAGTTATTAAACCAATTCCAAAGAAAACTATAAAAGATATTGGTGTTCCTAAAGGTGAGAAAGCTCCTCCTACTGATAAAGCAGCTCCACCTACTCTTGACAAACAATTAGAAGACACTGTAAAGAGGGCTAATGAACTTGCTGATAAGAAAGGAAAAACTAAGGAGGAGTGGAATGAACTTAATAAACTTAGCACCAAAATGCGAAGTCTCAACGAACAAATCGAAAAACGTGACGCTGAAGATAGAAAACCTGAAGAAGAGGATATCCTATCTGAAGGCCCTTCTCCAGTTTCTGATGAAGCTCCTCCTGTCGTGCGAACACCTTCTGAACAAGCAGAACAAGAAGCCAGAGAACAAGAAGAAGCAGATACATTACCACTAGTTGCAAAATCCGTTGTAGGTTCCAAACCTTTTTCCAAATCTTTACAGACATTTATTGAGGGAGCTACACAGATCTATAGAAATGTTGTAGGACGAGCATTAGATATAGTTCTGGGATTAGCAGGTGCAACATTCGCTGATTTGATTCAAATAGGTCCTCGTTTAAAGAAAGTTAAAGGAATAAACACCCTCCAAGATGTCGATTTTAATAACGATAAAACGCTGACTGCTGCACTAATTAATTTAGGCATATCTGAAGAGTCAGCTAGCGTATTAGTTGGAGCTTTTAAGTCATTTAAAGCTAGATACGATAACATAATTCATGACGAGATACATTTTGATGACAAAGTATTCTTGGTAGAAGATGGAAAAACAGTATCAGATACTCTTTACACAATCGTAGATGGCGGTCTCCATCTATTTAAAGATCCAAAAACCGGAAAATATACTTATAACGTCAAAGGTGACTACACAAAGATAATAGATGCCGATAAAAATGAGAAGATAGTTCTTACAAGTGAACTAGTAAATGCCAGAGTTGATGCTCTTAATAAGCCCCTAAGTTTATTGCTCAGAGTAGATCCTAAAAATCCTAAGAACACTCAAGGCAGATTACCTGATCAAGTAGTATTCACAATGATGTTAGGTATTCTAATATTTAGACAACAAACTCCTAATAATAATAGATGGGGAGATAAAGATTTTGCTAAACAATCTTTCTTATTTGGGGGAGATAGCAAACCTCTTAGTGATACCGAGGAAGGTGAAGTTAGTGAATTAGGGTATGGATATCATGATGCTGGTGCAGATCAAGGTGCTAATATCATAGCACTCATGGATTTTTCATCTAAAAAGATAGCTAAAGACCACCCAGACATAACTCAAGCAGGTGCAGATGCATACTTTGATTCATTAGGTCCAGCTCTCGGAATGATGGCTATGGAGATAGCTAATGGTGCAGATATGCTCTTTACGATTGAAACGCATATATGGAATTTTGATAATTACGACCCAGAGAGAACTTACAACAATACAAAAGATATAACAGAAGAAGACATCAGAGACCCAGAAACATATGGTTATAAGCATCTTAAAGTTAACCCAGATGTTTACAAACAGTTTGCAGATAAATTTAAAGAGCCTCTTAAAGACATAATTGAAGTTGTTGGGACTAATATAGATCCTAGTGCTGGACCTCTACAAAAACCTCCAGCAGTTACTACATTTATTAAAGGAACTTTTAGCAGTATATTTGAAGAAGGGGAAGTATTCAGTGCCCTGAGAAAACTTCAAAATGCTAAATGGGAAAAGAATGCAACTATGGATACTGTTAGTGATCTACAAGCGCATAAAGAAATGCTGTGGGAACTAATGGATATTGAGAGTGAGTATGAAACAGAAAGAGATGCAAATGGAGATCTGCAATGGAAATTAGATTCTAAAAACAAGAAAATCCCACTGCATCATGACAAGAAGATGAAATCTGTAAAGTCATCTAATCGAGATAAAAAGGATGTATTACAGGAACTCCTTGATGCAAATACACGCGAAGAACTAGACGCGTTCTATTTTAAATACGAACTACAGAATCATCATAGACTTATGATGACAGGTCGTGTTAATCCTCAACAAAGTAAAGTTGCTAGATTTTTATTAAAATCCTGGAAAGCACAGAAATATAATAAAGAAAGTTTATGGCAATTTAAATTAGCAGTTGCTCAAAATTTTGGGGAGAAAGTAGATAAAAAGGAATTTAGAGAAACAGAAGCTGATTTTAATACTATTACCAGTAATGAAAATGTTTTAGCAGCAATTGATGCTTTAACAAGACTTAATTCAGCAAAAGAACGTAATTCTGCTAAAGATAAAAAACAAGCAGCTAAAGATCTAGCTACAGCTATGTCTGCAGTTAAGAAAGATTTTCCGGAAGGAAACATGTCCCTCTTAAATGCTGTAACCGCGTTATCTCAATACATGAGTGTAAAACCAGATAAACGGTATAAGAATAATTTTAGAATTGAAAAGAATCCATCTTTTGAATCTGACCTAGCATTGCAAATTGATGGAATAGCAAATGGCTGGGCTATGAATGTCCTACAATTTCCTATGTGGAAAGATCAAGAGTTAGTAAGAAAACTAGCTCAGGTTGGTAACTATTTTGGTAAAAACAATCAACATGATTTAGGTCAAATAGGTGCTTATGAAGAATTAGTTGAGTTAGTTAAAGAAGGTAGAGATTTGGGTAATGGTTATTCAGTTGCTTGGGCTTATTATAAAAAGAACTACCGGAACAAGAAATATCCTAAATTAGCTGACAGTTACCTAAATGATCAGGGAGAACCTGATTTTAAGAAGTTTGCTAATAGATATAAGGTATTGAGTAGCTCCTTAGATATTCTGTATCCCGCTCTTAAAGATGATGAGGCAATGCGTGATGTCTTAAAATACCCCTTCGTGATGAAGATGTATGGCGGTGGAATGAAACGTATTTCCGGAGATGTTACCACTGGTATCATTAAAGATATCTACTCACAAATAGGAGATATGCAAAGAGTCTATAACGAATTACAGAAGTCTGAACCTGACCCTAAAATTGTAAAACAATTAAAAGCAGAATACGACATAACTGTAGAAAATATAGATCGAGAAGTGAAATCATTTGGGAATTCATTAGAACACTTAGGAGGAGTTGCAAAGGCTGATGAATTTATAAGTGCTATAAAATCAAATACAGCACGTAGTCTAGAAATTAATGATCAAACACTACATGCAAAAATAAGTACAACTATTGCTCCTAGAATAGATTATGGATTAGATAAATTACTTGGATCTAGTGTTATAGCTCCTCGTTCATCTGTAATTCAAATGGGAGAAATGTTGCACGGAGTATTCATAACCCATTATGAAAGAGCATATAAAGACAAACTAGCTAAAATAAATGCAGAGTATGAAAAACTAGCAGCTGAAGAGGATAAATATAAAAGACTAGCTGATTTAATTGCTGGACAGGGTGATATCGAAGTAAAGTATTCAGAAACGATAACTTATATTGTTACTACCGATAATAAAATATTTAATATTAATGATAAGAATAGAAAAAGAGAATTAAAACTACCAAAAGCTAGAGAAAAAATACTCGATAAAGCGTTAGAAAATATAAAATCCGAACGTGCAAATAGAACTGAACTAACCTCAAGAGAAATTCGTGATCTTATCCAAGATGCATCGGGTGACTTAATTAAAGTATATCCTCAATTCGCAGGACCTCTATCCAGACTCGCAAAAAATGGAAATTTCTATGAAGGATTTGTAGATTTAGCTAAGACTAAGCGAGTACGTAATGAAAAAGATTTTACAGATACAGGAATACAAGAATCAAAAGTTGGTATTTTTCTTAAAGGTAAAGATGGAAAGAGAACAGAACGTCTAACCACTACAGCACAATTACAGTTTATTGAACCGGGAGTTAGTGCACTAATCCGACAGATTATCAATATGGATGCAGCTATCCTAACTCAAACGGTAAATGGAGATCCTAATCTTAAACTAGGTAAAAAATTTAGACTTAAAGATAAAGGTCAGCTATGGCAAGGAGATGCTAATTTACTACTTCTCCATGATGCTGCTATGGGAACTCCAGAACAACTTATTCCATTCGGTAAAAACTATAATGGAAACTACATGCAGTTTAATAAGGATAACAGCATTATAGAAAAGACTTTTGATCAACTAGAGAAAGTCTTAAAAATAACCAAAGATATGGATAAAGAGGTTATAGATGAATTAGAAAAATCTGCTT
>CALBXV010000328.1 GCA_937890045.1 uncultured archaeon | reverse complement strand
TAAAACAATATGACCAGATTTATATGTCAGGTCCCATGAGTATTAATTCAACTTGTGCTCATCATTTTCAACCAATTGCAGGTAAAGCTTATGTTGGTATTTTCCCAGGAAATAAAGTAATAGGTCTTTCAAAGTTTAATCGTATGGTTGATTGGATTGCTTCAAGACCACAAATCCAAGAAGAAATGACGGAACAAATTGCCGATATGATTGAAAAGGAAACAGGGGCAAAAGGTGTGGCAGTTATTATTAAAGCAGAACATTTTTGTATGACAGCTCGTGGCGTCAAAGAACATGAAAGTGATATGTTGACATCGGTTGTTCGGGGAGTGTTTCGTGATACACCAAATATTAAAAGTGAATTTTTCTCACTTTTAAATAATATGAAAGGGATGAAATAATATATGAAAGATGCTATCTATATACCAGCTTATAGTGATGGTCTAATGACCTTTTTAGAAAATGATGATAAACATATTAGAGAAGTTTATCAACCTGATTATGATAAAAAGAAATCATTTAGGATTTATAATGAAGATTTTGACTCATACTATAATAGAAAAGATTTTGAAGCAGCACATTATATGTTGGTGTCTGCTGGTGTTCAATATAAACGTGATGATTTGAGAAGTAAAATTAATGCAGATAAGGCAACAGTTTTTATTGATAGTGGTGGATATCAATTAGCTCAACAAACAGTAAATTATAAAATATATACTGATAAAATTGCATTAGAATGGAGTGAAAAGAATGGTGATATATTTCCAATATTAGATAGACCAACATTTTCTCTTGGTATGATGCGAGATGGAAAACCTGTTTCACCTTATAAAGACTATCAAGAATGTTTAGATTTATCTGTTAATTCTGCTAAGTATTATCATGAAAATAGAACTAACAGTAAATGTGCTATTTTAAATGTTCTTCAAGGTCGTAAGATTAGTGAAATACAAAATTGGTATAAACATATTTCCAAATATAAGTTTGAAGGTTGGGGATTGGGTGGAACTAGAGGTAATTTAGGTCGTATTGTTCCTGCTATGTTGTTCTTGATTGAACATGGTGAATTTGCCAGAGAAGAATGTAAATGGTTTCATGTGTTTGGTGTTACCTCTAATGAAAGTATGGTATATTTTCAATATCTTCAAATGTTATTGAATAAATATGATATTGATGTTCAAATTACTTATGATTCAACGGCATGGAATAGAGGATGTGTATATGGTAACTATATGTTACGACCTAAGTATGTTACAAGTAGTGGTATGGAATCTATGAGTTGGTCGAGTAATTTTGATTATAAAAAAATGGCCAAAGATTTTAAACTTCCGTGTTCTTGTCCCGTATGTTCTGATATTAAAGATGTTTATGGTTTTTTTAATTATTATGAAATGAAAGAAAATAAAGAAACTAAAAAAGTAGAAGAAACGATTGTGTTTAAAAAATACAATACTACAATAGGGTTTCATAATTTATATCTTCAATTAGATTATCTTGAAAATGTTCAGCGTGTATTAGATTGTGGTATACCAGAGGTTTATCAGGAGTTTTTTCCTAAAAAGATAGCAGATAATCTTCTTTTCCTGGATAGAGTATTTGAAAATCCTAAAAAAAATTGGGAAGGTGAATTAAATGTTAGATTTTTAGATACTCATATTAAAAATGAAATGAAATCTAAAAAAGATGATGGTGGGGAAGGAGGTATTCAGAACGGTCTCGGATTGTAAATGTATAAATATATTATGAGGGGGTATTACTGATGGAAGAAATAAAACCAGAGGGTGACGGTAAAATACATTTAAAGTTAGATCGTGATGACAGTGCTTTAATTGTTCGTACTGATGGGACTATTGAACTTGTTAGTAGTGAAATGGCAAATAATCAAGATGGATATGTTGGTGATATTGAAGATTTGAATAAAACATTTTCACTTGTTTTAGCTTTAGCCGCTTCGATAGAGGATAAAGATTTATATGATCGTATTTTTCATAATTTGAATAAGGTTTTGATGAACCAGTGGGATAACTTAGATGATGAAAAGAAAAACGATATCTCAAAAATAAGAAAAGAAAGAGAAGAAAAACGAACTGATGATGAAAAAGAAGAAAAGGATAAAAGAGTAGACGAATTTAAAGATAGGATGAATAGACATAGACAAGATTATTATGAAGATCAACAAAGAAGAATGATGGAAGATTTATATAATGAAAGAGAGTTTTTGAAAAGAAATGAAGCTGAATTTGCAAAACCAAAAAGGATAAGAAAAAAGAAAAAAGCATCTTTAGCATACTTGAAAAATATTGCATGGAACCCTAATGATAAATCATTAACTGCACACTTTAAAGAATTTCGTGCTGATGCACCACCACTTGATGAGGAGGAATAATGAATCCCTTTGAATATGCGAATGACTTGATGGTAAAAGAAAGTTATGATGTTGATATTGAACAAAGAAAAGACTATAAGGTATTTCTTATTAATCGTTCATTATCATATCAACCAGACTTGATTCATATTATTAATGAGATGAATAGATATCCTGATGTTGAAAAGAAATTACATTATGATTTTCTTCATAGTATTATTCCGAAGAAGAAACGTCCAAGAAAGTTCTGGATAAAAGGAAAGAAGTTGGAGAATTTAGCACTAGTTAAAGAATTTTTCAAGTATAGTAATTCTAAAGCTGAAACAGTATTATCAGTCCTCACTGATGGTGATATAGAATATATTAAGAGCAAGATGAATAAAGGTGGTATGTCCTGATATTATAAATATATATAATGATTTTATAAATTTATTGAATTGAAAGGAATAGGACAATGACTGATATTATTAAATGGTCTATGGAAGATATGATTGAGGTGAGGTTGAAAGAAGATGATGACTTTCTGAAGGTTAAAGAAACCCTCACACGAATTGGGATAGCTTCACGAAGGGAAAAGAAGTTATATCAATCCTGTCACATACTCCACAAACAAGGTAAGTATTATATAGTTCACTTCAAGGAATTGTTTGCACTTGATGGTAAGCCAACAAACCTTTCCGAGAATGATCTTGAACGAAGAAATACCGTTGTAAATCTTTTACACGAATGGGATTTGGTTGAAATTATATCTCCTGAGAAAGCACAACCAACAGTTTCAATTCGTCAAATGAAGATTTTACCATTCAGTGAAAAATCAGAATGGGATTTACAAGCTAAATATTCTATAGGAAATGTTGGTATGAGGACTACTAATAAGGAGTCTAATAGTGCCACTGAAATAAGCGATGATGTTTTTAAGTAAATGTGTTTTGATTGGTAGTATATTTCTATCCGGCTGTGCTGGTTTAGAAACATATTTAATTGGTGTTACAGGTAATGTAACATCTCAATACATTATTAATAATGTAGATTTAAAGGAGTATGATCCCGTGAATGTAAAAATAGTAAAATTAACAAATGGTGAAGAACTAATAGGTGAGTATGACGAAAAAACAAATACAATAACTAATCCGGTTGTTATGATTCCAGTGGATAAAGAAAAGATTGCTTTCCAACCATGGATGCCTTATTCGGAAGATAAGTCATTTACAATAAAAGATGAAAATATACAGACAACAGCTACTCCAAGTAAAACCATCGTAAATGAGTATAGTAGAGCCTTTGGTAGTGGTATTGTAGTGCCCTAGCTTTTTCCTTGTATTTTAACTTTAAATTTGGTATAATAGTAGTATGAATAATAAGACATATCAGGGAACACCTTGTAGAAAATACGGTCATACTGAAAGGTATAAATCAAATGGGGCTTGCGTTGTTTGTATTTCAATACGCACTAACAAATGGCAAATTGAAAACAAAACAAAATTAAAAGCAAACAATAGAAAATGGCAAATTAAAAATAGAAATAAGTTTTGTGAATACCAAAAAGAATATTATTATAAACACCCGAAATTGTATCTTCATTACAATGCTAACCGTCGTGCTAGACTAAAACGACAAACACCACCTTGGGTTGATTTAGAAAAGATAAAAGAAATATATCTAAATTGTCCTGAAGGATATGAAGTAGACCATATCCATCCAATAGATAAAGGTGGGCTTCATATTCATTACAACTTACAATATTTACCAATGAGTGAGAATAGAAAAAAGAGTAATAAATTATATAATGAGCAAATTCTACACATACGTTACTAGAGTAGGAAATAGAATATATACCCGTGAAATAGATAATAAGGGTGAGCGTTACTCTGGTTATACTAATTTCAAACCAACCTTATATCTCCCATCACCAGAAGAAAAATCTGATTACAAGAGTTTAGATAATAAACCACTTGGGTCACATACTTTCGGTTCTATCAAAGACTGCCGAGAATTTGTTGACTCTTATGATGGTACTGTAAATTATTCTATTCATGGTAATCGTAATTATGTATCTCAATACATAACAGAAACATATCCTAACATTCAATGGGATACTTCTAAAATTACAATATACAATCTTGATATTGAAACATCCATTGATAATGGCTTTCCGAATATCCGTACAGCAGATTCTGCTATAACATCCATTACAATCCATAACAGTATAGATGATAAGTATTATGTTTTTGGGACTGGTGATTACATACCTGATCAATCTGATAAAACTATAAATTATTTTAAAGCAGATGATGAACGTGAGATGATGAATATGTTTTTGAATTGGTGGAAAGAATCAACGCCTGATATTGTTACAGGATGGAATTGTAAGTTTTTTGATATTCCTTATATTATTAATAGACTTGAAGTTCTTAGTCTTGAACCAAAATATCTATCACCGATAAAGAATATATTTGAAAAAAATGTAAGGATAGCAGGACAAGAAAATCAAACATATCTTATAACTGGTATTTCTATTATTGATTATCTTGATTTGTATAAAAAATATACTTACAAAGTTCGCGAATCATATCGGTTAGATTATATTGGAAAGGTTGAGTTGGAATTGAGAAAAGATCAAAATGAAATTCCAGGTTATGAGTTATACAAAACAGATTATCAAAAGTTCATCAATTACAATATCAGAGATGTTGAGATTGTAAAGAAACTTGATGAAAAAATGAAGTTGATGGATTTGGTTATTACGATGGCCTATGATTCTGGTATTAACTTTGAGGATGTATATTCTCCAGTAAAAACCTGGGAGTCTATTATCTATCGCTTTCTCGAAGAAAAGAAAATAGCTATTCCAGTCAAACCAGAAGGAAGTAAATCACGAAGTATTGAAGGTGGTTATGTAAAGGATCCACATATTGGTTTACATGAATGGGTTGTAAGTTTTGATTTAAATTCTTTGTATCCTCATTTGATCCAACAATACAATATAAGTCCTGAAACTCTATATAAAGGTCCTGTTTGTGATAATTCCAAAAATATTGGAGTTAAAGGATTATTAGAACAAGAGCTAAATACTGATTATCTTAAAGAAAAAAATATAACATTGACTCCTAATGGTGTTCATTTTAAAAATGATAAACAAGGCTTTCTTCCACAATTGATGGAGAAGATGTATAATGATAGAGTTGTGTATAAGAAGAAATTGTTAAAAGAACAACAAAAATTAGAAAGTGGTGATTATAAAAATAAACAAAAAGTAATTAATAATATATCTACCTATAATAATATTCAAATGTCTAAAAAAATATTATTAAATAGTGCTTACGGTGCTTGTGCTAATCAATATTTTTTATACTATGATCCTAACTTAGCAGAAGCTATTACCATGTCTGGTCAGTTGTCTATTAGATGGATTGAAAAACATATAAATATGTATATTAATAAATTGTTAAAAACAAAGGGTATTGACTATGTCATCGCGGCGGACACTGATAGCGTTTACATTACGTTTGACAAATTGGTTACTAGCGTGTTTCCAGAGAGAGTATCGACTTCAAAGATTATCACCTTCTTGGATACGATCTGTACGGATAAAATTCAACCATATATTGACCAAGGTTATAAAAATCTTCATTCGTATGTAAATGCTTTTGAACAGAAAATGTTCATGGAGCGAGAAGTAATTGCTGATAAGGGTATCTGGACAGCAAAGAAAAGATATATTCTTAATGTTTATAATAATGAGGGAGTATCTTACAAAGAACCAAAGTTAAAGATAATGGGACTTGAAAGTGTAAGAAGTTCAACACCAGAATGGTGTCGGGATAACTTACAATCATTGATTAAAACTATTATTACTACAGATGAAAAAACAGTAATAAATTGTATTGATGATTATCGTAATGTGTTTAAAAAATTAAGTTTTACAGATATATCATTTCCGAGATCAGTTCGTGGTCTTGATAAGTATAAATCTTCAAAAGATATCTATGTTAAAGCTACGCCAATTCATGTAAGAGGTGTTTTGCTTTATAATCATTTTTTAAAAGAACAAAAACTTACAAATAAATATGAATTAATTCGTGATGGAGATAAGATTAAATTTGCTTATCTTAAAGAACCCAATAGAATTGGTGAGAATGTAATTGCAGTTTCATCCGTTTTACCAAAAGAATTTAATTTAGAAAAATATATAGATTATGATAC
>CALBXV010000327.1 GCA_937890045.1 uncultured archaeon | reverse complement strand
GGTTGAGTTAAATCAAAATCTTCATCAACAATAACTGAATAACTAACATCTTGCCATTCTAATGTAGTAGTTGGAATATATCGTAACCATTCTCTATCTTTTTGAGTATTTTCTATATTAATATACTCGTTAGTTGTTTCATCTCCAAATGTTACATTCCCATTATTATTAAAATGACGAATACCAATTCTCGCACCTTTCCCTATACTATCTGATTTCTGTCTCCACGAAATTGTAAGTTGATCACCAACTTCTACTCCTTGTGCTGCCATAGTATGTGGTAATTTCTGAGAAAGCTTCATTGGTCGATGTTTCAAAGTTTGATCATCGTCAACTGAATTACCTGTTTTATAAGATTTTAAATCTGGATAAAGGCTATGATTAGGTGAATCAAACTGAGAATTTTGATCAATAAATTTCATGGCAGTTTCGCCATCCTGCCCATCACTCGGAACAAACTTAGCGTGGTGTCCTACCCAACCCGTATGCCAAAATCTTTCAGTTTGATCACCACCATAATCAAAATTATCAAACCCATTACTCCATTCTGTTGGCCAAACTGCATCAGTTCTTAAAGATGGATCTGGGTAATTCCATATGTAATTACCAATATCACCAAGTGGTGACCAATTCCATACTTGTTGATCTGATGTTTCAACAACATTTCCAACCCACTTACTATCAGATAAATTAGGATCTACAACCAAATCTGGATTTATATTTGAATCTCCCAATACTTTCCAATTCTCTCCAGGAAGTTTCCAAGTTCCTGGTAAATTAATAATTGTAGTTTCTTCAGTTATCGGATCTGTATAATAATCTACTCCAGTATCTCCCGTTTTATATTCTGTTCCACGATAATTTACTTTTGCTATAAACCCATTTGGTTCAGTTAATAAATTTGTAGTATAAAGTTTTAATGTATTATCTGGATTAAAATTATAAACCGTATATGTATTAACTTGATTTGAGTCTGGTGCAATTCCAGAAACTATTTCAATCGTTACTCCTTCTACCCACAACATTCCTTCTGGACCAAAATGACCTTTTACATAAATTTTATCAGTTTTAGTTAAGTCCCAATCTTCATCAACAACACCTGTATAACTAACTTGTTCCCATTCATCTACAGAAGTACATGGAATCATTTTATAAAATTCATTATCTGGTCCCCAAGAAATTTGGCCGTCTTTATTAAAATGTCGTAATCCAACTTTTGCACCTTTACCTTCTACATTAGTTTTTTGCCACCACGAAATCTTTATAAAACTTCCTTCTTGTATTCCTTGTGATGCTAATTTATTTGGTAAATCCGCATACATAAACATATCTCTGTGTGCTAATGTTGTTTCTGTACCAGCATTATATCCAGTTTTATACTGTCCTTCGTACTCAATGTGATTAGGTGAAGTAAAACTTGAATTCATATCAACAAATTTCATACAAGCACCGAATTGACCATCATTTCGTACCCATTTAGCATGGTGTCCTATCCAACCCGTGTGCCAAAATAATTCATCTTGTTTACTTTCAATACCTCCCCAATGGAAAGGATTAAAACCATCATTCCATCCAGTTATTGTAATGGCATCATCATATGTAACGGGATCAGGATAATTCCATATACCATTAACAACATTAGTATTTGCTGACCATTCCCATACGAGTTCATCTGTATCATCCGCACTCCAAATCCATTTGGTATCTTGAAGTTCTGGGTCTATTTTATCATCTGTTACCTCTCCAAGATCAGTCCAATTTCTATTTTCTGAATCTATTATTTGCCAAGTACCAGGTAAATCTACAGTTAAAGTTCCACCAGCATAATCATCATAATAATGTTCTTTATCTTTATCACCAGTTTTATATGATGTTCCACGATAATTTACTTTTGCAAGAATTCCACGTGGTTCTGTACCAAGATTTGTAACATAAAGTTTTAATTTATCACTTGGTTTAAAATCATCAAGATTATATGTATTGACTACTTCTGGATTATCTGCTGCTGTAACTAATGTAATTTTTGGATCACTTACCCACACAATTCCTTCAGGAGCTCGGTAGCTAGTTATACGGATCATGGGACCTTTATTCGCATCTCCATAAATTGAAGAACCCATTCTTCCAAGATCAAAATCTATAGGAACTTCAAAAATATATTCTGCCTTTTCCCATTCTCCATCCTTTTTTACAGGAACAAAATTTCCATCGTTTGGTAAATATAACCACTTGGTAGATGATCCCCAAAAATTACCATCAGCTGGTGATCCTACTTTCCAATATCTTAGATATACAGATGCACCCTTTCCTATTGTATCAGATTTTTGCCACCAAGAAATTTTAATTTTATCACCATGTTGTATTCCCTGAGATTGAAAACTAAATGGTAATGTTTGACTAATACCTTGCCAACGATGTCTTAATGAAGTTGAATGATCCGCACTTCCATATCCACTTTTATTACCATAACCATAATCAGCAGTATGATCTGGAATTCTCTCTCCATCTTCATTAAAATATCTACCGTTATATCCTGGATGATTTGGATTTTGATATATTGAATTTTGGTCTATAAATTTCATAGCGGGACCACCACTATGACCTTCACCATTAATCCATTTCGCCTGATGACCTATCCAACCAGTTCTCCAATGTGAAAAAGCTGCTGAATTATTCCAATCATAATTTGTTTGTCCTGCACTCCAACCTTTTGGATGAACTGCACGAACATTCAAATCTGGATCGAAATGTTTCCATATTTTAGTGTGTACACCAGCTCCAGGTTCCCATTCCCATCTAATACTTCTTAACCAACTAAACCGTGGCCATATTACTCTACAATCTTCTAACTCTGGATGTATAACTTTCTTCCACTGTTTATGTTTTTTAGCAAAAGTAGATTTTCTTAGCGGTAAATGTGCTTCTGAACCCCATATCTCTGATATATCCCACCAAGCTGGATCCCAAGCTTTGAACCAACCAAAAATACTGAAAGGTGGCCATTGAAATGCTGTACAATCCCAGATACCATCCGATTGAATAGATACCTTACCTTCGTTTTCACCTTCCGAATCTCTAAATTTTTCTCTTGGATCTCCTGTCCTATATATTTGATTATTAAAATATACCTTTGCAACAAAACCTTCTGCACCACCATGATCATAAGTATAAATTCTTAATCTATCACCTTCCTGAAGTGAATCTAAAGACCATTCTTTTGATTCTTTCCATTTGTCATGTGAACCAATAAGAATTTCTTGTCCATTAGGTCTGAGTCTATATAAATCATATCTATCATCAACTTGTAATATAATTTTATTTTCTGTTACCCCATGATATGGACTTTTTGTAATATGCCACTCTCCCTCATCACGATTTTCTCTTATTTCATTGGCACCAGCATTAACTATTTCTAAATCATCAATTTCTCTAACTTCTACAGGAATATTATATTCACCAACCATATTTTCAAACCCCGGGTCTTGATCCTCTAAATATTGTTGAGCCCATTGGTCAAATTCGGGAGCGTCAGTGCCCGATAATGTAGCCATCATGGCCACAGTCATATCAAATTCTGCTAAACTGTTTCCAGATTCTTGCAAAAGAACTGTACCCGTACCAGTACCTTCTCCTGTAGCTACAAATGAAATATTTGGAGCATTAAGGGGTGCACCGATGTCCGTAAAATCGGTTGTTCCAGTCGATATAATTTTATATCTTTTATCACTTTCAATTTCCTCGGTAGTTTTTATTGCTGCTTGCAACTGTAACCATTCATCTGACGGATTCCTAATGTGCATCAACCGATAAATATCATTAGCATGTAATGTTACTTGTAAATCTGTTGAATCATCTGGAGCTTCACCATGAAATGTACTTTGATGAACTTCACCTTCATTTAAAACAGCTTCTGGAGCCATTGAAGTTTCTACTGGTACTTCATCCACTACAGTTACATCAACGGGTATATCATATCTTCCTATTTCTTCTTCATTACCATCTGGATTTACTTTATTTAATCTGTAAATATCATTTGTCTGTATTGTTATTTCTAAATCAGTTGAATCATCTGGAACGTTACCATGAAATGGACTTTTATTAAATTCAGTTTCATTACCACCTTCTCTAACAACTGAAGCATCAGCATTATCCGTTGGAATTTCATCAACAATAGTTCTATCAGTTTGCATATCAAATGTTTGATCTGTAACAATTGCATCTTTAATAGTAATTTTACCACTTCCCCTATCTTCATTATCAGATGACATCAACTCAACAAATCCTGCATCTTCCCCCGTAAGTGTTGCTGATAATGTATTGTCATCTACAAATTTAACAAGTCCAGTAACAGGAGATTCAATGTCTTCAAGTCTTTCTTCTGATATATAAGGAGTTGGAAGTGATATGGCTGAACCTGGTTCACATTGTAAATCAGTATAATATCTATAACCGTCAAATACTTGGCCACCATCTTTTTCTATTCCAAAACCTAAGTACCAAATTAATTTCCCAGTTCCAGTTTCTGGAACAGTTATACGGCTATATTGTCGTTCCCAAGTATTACCATCTACAACTTTTGTTTCTAATACAGTTCCCACCCCAGTTATTGTTGGGCCGTTTACATTATCAATAAATGCCCGTGAATGAAAATGTGCATCCGTTCTACCATTCCAATTTTCATCGTGATATACCCAACAACTCAATACATAAGTTTCACCAGGTATAACCTCAAAATTCATTTGATATTTAACATCTTTAGTTCCACCACCCGCGATATCTGGAGTAGTTCTTAAACACCACTTACTGTGACCTGGATTAGAAAATTCAACTATTTCATTTTTTGGATTACTATTACTTTCTTCGACAACACCATCACCAAATGAACCTGTCAAAGAATTAAAATGACCATTGGTTACTAAATTGTTAGATGCTATAGTAGGAGTATTTAATACATCTGGAATATATGTTGATATAGTTTCTGGAGTTTCATCATAATCTATAACAAAAGCATCTCTTATAATAAGAGTTCCACCTTTCATTAATTCATTTAATGATACTTCTTGTCCGTCATTCAATACCCAATTTACTGTAACAACTTTACCAGTATTATCAAATGTTAGGGGTGATTCTCCATTAATATCAGCCTGACATAAACAAGTATACCCCAATAACCTAAATCGTTCATTGGCGTCTGGATCATTTATGTTTGGATTTGGACGAATTCTTAATTCAGTTCTATCTGTAGATATATCTTGTAAATAAAGTGAATCATCTTCCACCCCAAGTTCTATAGTCTCTTCAGTATCGGGGTCAATGGTAGGATTAAGTTCTGTACCGGCATATACACTACTGCCAAAATTATAATATTTTCCTTTATAAATAGTTTTATCAGGCTTTACTAATATAACATCACCAGTACCACCTATTCGTCTTAAAAAGTTAAATACAACTTTATAAGTTCCGTATCTATATCCAGATCCTCTAACAAAATCTCCTACATCTAATGTATCTGGAAATGGGGACTTGACTGTAGAGCTAGTAATATAATTACCATCTAAATCATATAAACAAAACTCAATTATATCAGCATTAAGAGATCCAAATGGTGCTACAGGATCACCATCTTTTAAATCACCACTCAACTCTATCTGAGTTAAATGTTCTGGATTTAATCTTGATAATTTTCCACTTTTAGCGGATGGAAATAATTTAAGTTCAGCCATTAGTATTCCGTAAATTCTCTTTCTATTATGTTATTAAGTTCTTCACCTTCTAGATAATCAAAATATTCATTTTCAGGGAGTTCAATAGTATGTAAACCATCTTTATTATAACTCTCTAGTGCGTCACCAATTCCTTGTCCTGGAATTATTCTTTCAAAACAAATTATATATCCTGTATTTGGATCCCGTAAAACTTCTCCTGACGTATTTCCCGATTCAATTCTTTTTTGAATCATTTGTAAATATTTAACTTCATCAGCTCGTGCAATTTCCTGATAAAATTGAAGGTTTTCAAGTTCTTCTTTTGTATATGGCATTTTTTATCTCACTACTTTAAACGAATGTTTCTCATCAAAATATGTTACAGTTTCATCTGCAGTTCCACTACCACTTATTATTTTATAATTTATTCTATAAAATCTTTCAGACTGTAATCCATTCATCCAAAAATTAAAATAATTTCCAGTTGAATCACAACTTACCTTTGAACCACTCCCGAAAGGTACTACAACATCTTCTGTGTAAGCATCTTTAATTTGATAATAAGTACTCCCACTTGGTAAAGTTTTTACTGTTAAATATCCAGTACTATATCCCGTAGTTGAAAATGTTTTTTCGGGATATCTTTCTCTACCGACTACTCTAAATTTTACCTTTGAACTTTCTTTATATTTTTCTCGTAATCCTTTCATATAAAGAGTCATATCTTCTAAATTATCAGAAGAAAGTGCTGATAAAGAACCAGTTGTCCACTTTGAATCATCCCAAACTACTTCTAATTTTGGTGGATATATTGTATTAGTTTCACGAGAAAAGAAACTAAACTGTCCCAATCTTGTAGTATTTCCTTCATCAACATTTGAATCTGTATTACCAATACTACCACTTCTCTTTAACATAAAACCTTCATTTGGAACTGTGCTATGTAACCATCTCCAAACAATATCTGTTACATCCATTCTTAAATCTGCTGGCTCATTTGTAAATGACTGTGATGCTTCATACCCACTTCCACTATACCAAGTTCCACCAGAA
>CALBXV010000326.1 GCA_937890045.1 uncultured archaeon | reverse complement strand
TGTCAATGGTCAATCAATTGTAAGTGTATCGAATGGCGATATCACCATTACACCAGATGGAACTGGCGAAGTGGTCATAGATGGTTTATCGCATCCACAAGCAGACGGGACCACAGGACAATTTTTAAAAACTGATGGGTCAGGACAACTTTCTTTTGACACAGTTGATACTAATCTCATCAATGATCTCAGCCCGGAGCTTGGAGGGAATTTAAACCTCAATTCAAACGACATTACAGGGACGGGTGGAATTCCAGCAGGGAACTTGACAGGTGCACTTCCTTCCACTTTACAACAAACTGTGTTCTATGGTTTGAAAGTTAACTCTTCTGGAGTTTTAGAGGTTACAGACTCGGTGGGATCGACAGGAACTTTTAACACAATTGATTATGATGACTGGTTCTTGGCTGGTTCGGATACGAGCTTTGCGATTGATAGCTTGGGACATTTACAAGTAACACTAACTTAGGAGTAAACAGATGGCAATTATTGATTTAGGTAAGATCAAACCCATCAATCGTGGAGCATGGAGCGGTGCGACAACATATGCGGTTGATGACTTTGTGCTTTATGGAAAGCATACCTTCATCTCGAAGGTAGATTCAAATTTGAATAACACTCCATACGATCAAGACACAAGCACCCTTGATTCGACAAATTGGGATTTCCTCGCAAGAGGTTCAGAGATTGACCATAAGGGTGAATGGGATGTAGCAACAACCTACACATTAAATGATGTTGTCAGACAAAAGGAAAGTTCATTCATTTGCATAAACGCTCCAGCATTAGCTCAAGACCCTTTTGATGATGCGACACAAACTCTCAACGCAACCTATTGGGCTTTCTTTGCAAATGGAAATAGAATAGTTCATCAAGGTGCTTGGGACAGTGCAACACCCTACATTCTAAACGATCTGGTGACACACGGAAAACACACATTCATGTGTGCGTTAGCTCATACGGGGCAAGACCCATACGATGAAAATACTTCAACTCTAAACTCGACCTACTGGTCTTTCTTTGCACAAGGTACTGCCCCAGCCGATTGGAACGCAACCTCTGGTGATTCTGAAGTAATAAACAAGCCAAACACTATTGATAGTAAATATGAAGCGGTTAAATTTGCAGAGCCAGCATCAGGATGTATTTCGTATCGTGATGGCAATGTTCTTATGAAAAATGGTCAGATTAGGAGTTGGGGCAATAATACAGAAGGCCAATTGGGGGATGGTACTACCCTTGGTACTAGGAATATGGCTTCTATGGTTGGCGTCCCGGCAAAGGTGGTTAAATACTGGAAAAGTAAAAACTGTGGCTTTGCCTTGGATGAGGATCATGTTTTGTGGGGCTGGGGATATAATGGGTATGGTGCTTTCGGACACAACAACACAACACAATATGAATTTCCAATACCCATACCACTACCATCAGGATGTGATAGATTTATTATGGGGGTTTCAGCAGATGAAAATTCTCATAGAAACTCTCACGCTCTATATATATGCCGTGACACAGCCACAGGGAAAAATAAGGTCTATAGTTGTGGATATAATGGCTATGGACAGCTTGGAATAAATAACACTACCCATATGTATACCCTACAACACGTTTCTGCCTTAGATAATAAAGATGTAGTACAGGTTATGGCAGCACACGGTAACTACGGGCAGAGCATGGCCCTCTGTGCTAATGGAGATGCTTATGTTTGGGGTTGGAACGGTTATGGTGAATGTGGTGTGGGGCATCAGTCAAACAATAGCACCACATATTATCCACGCAAGATCAACGGATCAGGTGGTCTTAATACTTCTATCGGTCCTGTTAAACAAATCTGGTGTTGGGGTCACGGTAGTTATGGTCACACTGCGGTGGTTACTACAGAGGCAGATGGTGGAAAACTCTGGTTGTCTGGCTACAATGGACATGGATGTTTTGGAGTAGGAGATTCTAGCCAAAGGCATAGTTTTACTTTGTCTGGTAGTGCGGGGGCTTCAAACGTAAAACAATTCTCAGCTACTGGTAGCAGTTCTACTTGGTCTGTTATCTTAAAATATGACGGTTATGTACATACCGTTGGTTATAACGGGGATGGACAACTTGGAATTGGAAACACTTCCACTCAATACTCTTGGCAACAACCCCGTGCAACCAGTAGCGAAGGCCCATATTCCCCAAAGACATTCCCATGTAACGATGGTAAGGCAGTTGCTGTGTTTACAAGTCAGACTCATGGTGGTAGCGGTAGTGCCGGGTGGATTCAAGACACTGGTAACTGGTCTGTGGACGGTGTAAATAATTTGACAACATACCCAATAACATATGGTGACCCCAATTATGGTGGAGGACGAGCTTGGATTATGGGGTACAACGGAAATAGCGGTAACTTGGGAATTGGACACTCAACAAACAATAGTACTTGGAATGGACATTGGGACACAAGATACCCAAACAAACTTTGTGGCCCGGAAAATGTCGTAGACATGAGGATGTATGGCAGTTCTTCTGAACATCATACTATGGTTATCACTACTGATGGGCAAATACTGACAGGCGGTTGGGGGTCAACTGGTGGACTTGGTAGAGATAATGATGCTGAACATATTATGTGTATGGGTAACGTATTACTTTAATATTCAAAAATAGAAGGAGAAGTAAATGGCTAAAATTATAACCACTATGTCCTCGCCTAGTATACCACCTCAAGACTTGGGGGTATCTGTGGAAGACCCTGATTACATATGTTATGTGCTTGAGCAATTGGGAAGTACGGAAGATGGAAGAATGTGGCACAGCGTACCTGATGGGTTTTTAGAGGCCTTTTTAGAAAAGGATCAAGAAGATGGAGTCGATATACAGACTCCTGATGCTTCCGAAATTGCAGAAAACAGAAAGAAGCTAAACGCCTATAAGCAGATTAATTTGGATGTTAAAGAAGCTATCCGAAATAAATATAGCACTGATGAAGAAATGAAAGCTCTACGGACTGATGATGCAGACTATAAGGCTTTTGTTGAGGAGTGCGTTGCTGTGGGTACTGCAAAAAAAGTTGCCCTTGGACTTAAATAGGCGTAACCGATGAGCTTGGATATAAACGAAACATCCCAGATCAATCTCGATGTTAAGACGCTAGTTGGAATTGTTGTTATGATTCTGACTATCGCTGGCGTGTACTTCAAGCTTCAAGGGCAGATTGCTCAACTGCAACTGGACGTTGTCAGGAATAATGATATTTTATGAGAACCAGGTGATGGAAATGATTATGTGTGGGACGATGAAACAGTAAATTGGATAATAGTAGAATAAAAAGAAATAACAAAAGGTACAATGCCTGCATGGGATGGTTCAGCACTTACTGATCTACCATATGATGTTGCATTTACTGCTGGATTTGATTCAGATATGGAACCCGAAGATGTTGAAGTTGCTACTTATGGTGAATTAGTTATGGCAAGGGCAGGAACAATTATTGGTGAGGCGGGTTATATAGATACTCCTGCAACGATAGTTTCTTGTATTGTAGATATAGAAAAAAATGGATCAAGTATATATTCTTCCAGACCAGAATATGCTGCTGGTAGTAATAGTCTAACAGCTGGTACTCTTTCAGTAACAACATTTGCTGTTGGTGATAGAATTTCTTTTAAAGTAGATGCGAAAGGCAATGTAAATGCGGGTCAAGGTGTTCGTTTTACATTAAAATGTAAGGTATAAAATATAATAATATTATTAGTGAACGATAAGGTGATATAAATACTCTTAATAATATAAATAAAGAGATAAC
>CALBXV010000325.1 GCA_937890045.1 uncultured archaeon | reverse complement strand
TTGCTTTATGATATTATATATTTGTACCTAGTGTATAGTAAAATTATATAAATTACTAATATCATATCTATTTTATGAAATTTCTTTATGTTCTACTTGATGGTCTTGGTGATACTCCTCATCCAAAGTTAAATAATCAAACTCCTCTTGAAGTAGCTGATACTCCTATTCTTAATAATCTTGTTCAAAAAGGTGTAACTGGTCTAGTAACTCCTGTTAAGGGTAACTTTCCTCCTGAATCTGATGTTGGAGTATTTAGTATGTTAGGTTATGAATTTGGTAATGAATATGTTGGTCGTGGTGTAATAGAATCTATTGGAAGTGGAGTTAATTTTAATGAAGGAGATTTAGCTTTTAGATTAAATTTTGCTACTATTGATTCAAATAACTATGTTATTGATAGACGTGCTGGTAGAAATCTTAGTGATGATGAAGCTAATATTATAGTAAATGATATAAATAAAAATGTTAAACTTACTGATTCAACTTGTTCATTTATTATGAAAAATACTGAAGCTCATCGGGGAACTATAGTGTTTAAAAGAAATAATGGTGATTTTTCTTCTAATATCAGTAATACTGATCCTGCTGTAGATAAATTCTTTGGATTTGGTGTAGCTAAAAAATTATCTCCAGGAATGAAATTACCTGAGTGTAAACCGTTAGATAATAATGTTAACACTATTATATCTTCAAAAATAGTAAATGAGTTTTGTATCAAATCTAGTAAACTTCTTTTCAATCATCCTGTTAATATTAACAGAAGAAAACTAGATAAATTTGAGGCTAATTGTTTATTACTACGTGACGCTGGGACTAAATTCCCAAATATTGTTACAATTAATCAAAAATATAACTTGAAATTTTCTTGTATTGTTGATTTGCCTGTTGAAAAAGGTATAGCTCAATTATTAAATATGGATTCTTTCTTTACAAATAATCTATTTGATTATGAAAATAAGGCGCTTAAATCTCTTGATTTACTAGAGAAATATGATTTTGTTTATGTACATCTAAAAGGTCCTGATGAAGCTGGTCATGATGGTGAAGTATTATCTAAGAAAAAAATAATTGAGGACATAGATAAACGATTTTTCAAAACATTTACTGAAAATAATAAGTTTAATGATATTAGAATTATAGTTGGTAGTGATCATGCAACACCTTGTATTAGTGAAGCGCATACTTCTGATCCTGTTCCATTACTAATATCTGGAAAAAATATTTCTGCAGATAATACAGTAACTTTCTCTGAACGAGCTGTTGTTAATGGTAAACTAGGTAAATTATACGGTTCTGAAGTAATTAATTTAGCTCTTAATCTATAATTTTTAACTTATGTTGTTATTAATTCTAGTATAATCCTGTATTATATTTCTACTTCCTAAATTAATATTCTGACCTGTTGTAACTTTTTCTCCTATAATTGAATCGTAAATTCTACAATTTTTGTTTATTATTACCATATTGTATGTAATTGATTTTATTATTTTTGAATTACTATTAATTACATTATTTGAACCTAATACTACCATTGGGCCTATTGAAACATTATCCTTTATTACTGTATTATCACCAATTAATATTGGACCTTTTAATGTTACATTTTTTCCTATTTTGGCACTGTCGCTAATCCATATTCCATTTTTAATTTCTTTACCTGGAATTTTTATTTTTGTTTTGTTTCTTAATATTTGGTTATGTGTCCAAATATATTCTGCTGGACTACCTATATCACACCAAAAACCATTTATTTTATATCCGTAAATATTTTCTCTTAAAGACATTAATTTTGGTATTATATTCTTACTGAAATCTATTTTAACATCTTTATTAAAATATTTTAGAATTGAAGTTTCTATAACATATATTCCAGAATTCACATATCCTGGAATCTGTTCTTTTAAATGTGGTTTTTCAATATATTTTGTTATTTGTTCATTAGAATCTAAATCTATTAATCCATATTGTGTTGAATTACTAACTTTCTTAATACCAATTGTAAATATTGATCCTTTATTCTTATGAAATTTAATCATTGGTTCTAGTTGACAATCTGATATCCCATCGCCACTAACTATTAATATTGTTTCATTATCATTATCATATAATGTTTTTAATGCACCCGCCGTACCAAGTGGTTTTTTCTCTTTATAGATCTTAATATTACTGTTATTTTTTATATTGTTAATATATGACTTAATTTGATTTGCTAAATAATATGTTGTTATTGTAATATCATTTAAATTATTTGATATTAAATGATCTAATTTATGTTCTAATAATGGTTTA
>CALBXV010000324.1 GCA_937890045.1 uncultured archaeon | reverse complement strand
AGTTCGAGAAACCGCTTTAGAAAATGCAAAAATAGCCCTTGAGGAAGCTTTCACACCTCGTTTAAAATCTATGCTTTCACAGAAGATTCAGAATGAAATGGAAGGTGAAGAAGAAGCTGGTGAAGAAGAAGAAATTGAAGAGCAGGAAGAAGAAGAACCTGCTCCTGAAGATGAAGAAGAAGCATCTGCAGAAGCTCTCGAACCAGGACATGAAGAAGAAGAAGAGGCTGAACCAGAAATGGAAGAAGGTGAAGAAGAAGAATATTCTGATGAACCTGCTGACGGTGAAGCAGCTGATATGGAAGAGCAAGAAGAAGAAGAGGAAGATGAACTTGATCTAGAAGCTATTCTTCGTGAACTCGAAGATGAAGCAGAAGAAGATGAAGAAGAAGTGGAAGAAGAGTATGAGATGAGTACAGGAGATGGACACGATGAAAAAGGTAAACCAGCTGATGAAGCTGATTTAGCTGAAGATTTGGAAGATTCTTCTGAAATTGGTTCAGGTGACAACAAAGTTGACGCCGATTCCGCAGATTCGTCTGATATCGGTCAGGGATCAGAAGAACCAGCTGATGCTGATTCACCTCCCGCTGGAAAAGAGAATGATGATGATGAAGTAGTCGATGACTTACAAGAAATCGATCTTAAAGAAGTCATTAAAGCTCTTGAAGAGGAAGAGGATGAAGAAGAGGAAGTTGAGGAAATTTCTAAGTACAAATCTGAGATTGCAGAGCATCGCAATGTAATTAAGTATCTGCGTGGTAAGTTGAATGAAGTAAACTTACTTAACGCTAAACTTTTATTCACAAACAAATTGTTCCGTTCATTTGGCCTTTCCAATGAACAAAAAATGAAAGTTGTTGAAACTTTTGATAGAGCAAAGAATCTAAGAGAAGTTAAGTTGGTATTTTCCACCTTGGCAGAATCTTTTGGAGGAAGTGGAAAAGGTAAAATTAAGGAAAGCAAAGGGTCTTCTTCTAAACCTGTAGCTTCAACCGAACCTAAAAGTAAAGAAGTAATCACTGAAGGTTCAGAGTTGAAGAGTAGGTTTAAGAAATTGGCCAATATTATTTAATCGTAAAAAATACCATAATTTGGAGAAATAAAATGTCTAAAAAAGGAACATTTGATTCAATTTCAGAATTGATGGATGGGTATAATCCTCACAGAGAGATACTCGAACAGACAAGACAGTTAGTACAGAAATGGGAACCGACTGGTCTATTAGAGGGTATTGAAGATGAACATAAAGTACATGCTATGTCAGTTCTTCTTGAAAACCAAGCTCGTCAATTAATTGATGAAGCCTCTTCGATGGGAACAGGAGCCAACACAGAACAATGGTCTGGTGTTGCACTTCCTTTGGTTCGCCGAATTTTTGGCGAATTAGCTGCACAGGATTTCGTATCCGTTCAGCCGATGAACCTTCCGTCAGGACTGATTTTTTATCTTGACTTTAAATATGGTACAAATCAAGCACTCGCTGATGTTGGCGACAATATCCACGGTGTAACTTCTGGTTCAAATGTAGATGCGAGCCAGGGTCTTTATGGTGCTGGTCGTTTTGGATATTCCATTAATGATCAGACTACAACAGAAAATACTGGATCTTACACAACACACTCTGTTAACTGGAAAGATGTTGATTTCGAACCTGATCTTTCAAGCTCCTTGTCGAGTTTAAGAAAGATTAAGATTTCAAAAACTAATCTTGATAGTGCAGCAGATTTTGAAGCCGTTCGCGCCTTTGAAATTAGTGGTAGTGGTGGTTCAGAGCTGACTGCTGTTTATCCAGCATACACAGCTGTTTCTGGCTCTAATATAGAGTGGATTGTAAAACCAGCTAATCCTACAGGCGCAGCTTCTTTGTATGCACTGTCGGTTGAGTTGGTCACTAAATATCATAAAGCACCAACAGATACAACACGTGGTGATTTTGAAGCTACACCAAGCGGTACAGGCGCAGAATCTAACGCAGGAATTCCTGAAGTTGATATTGCTATGCGGTCGGTCGCAATTGTTGCGAAAACCCGTAAATTAAAGGCAGTATGGACTCCTGAATTAGCGCAGGATTTAAACGCTTATCATAGTGTTGATGCAGAAGCAGAACTTACTTCTATGTTGAGTGAGTATGTATCAATGGAAATCGATCTTGAAATCCTTGATATGTTAATGGCTAATGCAAATGCAAAACAAGAGAGATGGTCTGCAAGAGTTGGATATGAATATAGTTCATCCGCTAACCTTTTCGTTGAATCTTCTGGTTCTTCAAATGCTTATACAAAAGGCACTTGGTTTCAGACATTAGGAATGAAAATTCAAGCAGTTTCTAATGCAATTCATCAGAAAACACTTCGTGGCGGAGCTAACTTCATAGTTGTTTCACCTGAAACAGCTACGATTCTTGAGAGTATCCCTGGATATGCAACGACATCTGATGGCGATGCTTCTAGTAATAAGTTTGCTATGGGCGTACAGAAGGTTGGTCAATTGAACAACCGCTATACAGTCTATAAGAACCCGTACATGTTAGAAAATGTAATTCTATGTGGATTCCGTGGTTCTTCATTCTTAGAAACTGGAGCAGTGTATGCACCATATGTACCTCTTATCATGACACCTCTTGTCTACGATCCCACAAACTTTACCCCGCGTAAAGGTGTGATGACTCGCTATGCGAAGAAAATCGTAAGACCTGAGTTTTATGGTAAAGTGATTGTTGCTGATGTAAATTATGTCTAATACATAATTTATTGATTTGTAGCATATATACACTTAAAAAGGGTGGGAGTTTTCTCACCCTTTTTTTGTACCATTATATTTATTAATGAGTTAATGTATTAATTTTGGAGAAAAAGTTATGGCAGAAGCAATCTGGGCTGGAAGTGGTTCAGCAGTAAGTGGAACAACACCTTTTGGATTTTATGATGATGATAGTACATACCAATCAGAAGCTCCTAAGTTTGCTACTTGGGCTGCTAAAAGATTGGGATATCCTATATCTTCAGTTGAATTACAAGATAAACAATTTTATGCTTGTCTAGAAGAATCAGTAACAGAGTATTCTGCGCAAGTAAATCAATTTAATATTAGAGATAATCTGTTAACGTTAACTGGACAATCAACAGGTTCAAACTTAACACAAAAGAGAGTTACACCAAATCTTGGTAGAAGTGTATTCTTATCAGAAGCATATGGAACTGAAGCTGGAGTAGGTGGGCTAGTAGATATTAAGAGTGGATCTATTGATATTCTAAGTGGTTCTCAAGACTATGATGTTAATAAATTATTCGCAGATGTATCAGAGAGTGGTAATGCTATAGAACTTAGAAAAGTTTTTTATGATGCAACACCAGCTATTCAGAGATACTTTGATCCTTACGCATCAGCAGGTCAAGGTTCATTAAATTTGATGGATCAATTTGGTTGGGGTAATTATTCACCAGCAGTATCATTTTTAATGATGCCTGCTTACGCGGATTTGTTACGAATACAAGCAATAGAGTTCAATGATCAAATACGAAAATCTGCTTATACATTTCAATTAAGAAATAATAAGTTAAGAATATTCCCTAGACCAACAAAGGATTTTAAACTTAATTTTAATTATGTTAAAAGATCAGATAGGGATAGTTCAACTATAACAGAACATAGTGGTTCTTCTGATGTTATATCGGATTTTTCTAATGTTCCATATAATAATATGGAGTATCAGTATATTAATCACGTTGGAAGACAATGGATACGGAAATATGGATTAGCACTAAGCAAGGAAATGCTAGGTGTAGTGAGAGGTAAGTATGGTACTATTCCAATTCCAAATGCAGAAGTTGCATTGGATGGTGATACTCTTAGGTCAGAAGCCTCAGCTGAGAAAGAGTTTTTAACAACACAACTTCGTGAAATGTTGGATCAAACAAGTAGAAAAGCAATGCTTGAAGCAGATAAAGATGAAGCTGAATTTTTACAGGAAAAATTAAAAAAAGTTCCATATCCAATTTACATAGGATAATAAAATGCCAAATAGATTTATAGCTCAAAAGGACATAGATACTTTTGATAAATATAATAAAGAGTTAGTTGGCAATTTAACAACGAATCAAGATGGTCATAGCAATCAAATTGTAGTTGTATATAAAATTGCAGTTAATGATACAGAAGTTAATATGTATGGAGAAGCTGGTAAGGGTAAGATTTATAAACCAGGAGTAAGATTAGCTTGCCTTATATCAGCTGATGATATGGCATATACTCAAGATGAGTATGGACCTGATTTAAGACAAACTACTTCTTTTTCTTTTATAAAACAAGCATTAAAAGATTTAAGTTATGTTGTAGATATTGGAGATATAGTTGATTGGAATGAAGGGTATTGGGAAATAAGTAGTTTGAATGAGAATCAATTAGTTGCAGGACAATCAAGTAATAGTCATTCTATTGTGTGTAGTGCATTTTTAGCAAGAGTTAGTAATTTAAATATTGAAGAGGTGAGAAGTATATAATGGCAAGAATTAAACCATTACCAAGATCACATAGGCAATCTTTTGGTAGAGCTGAAATAAATAGAGGTGAGCAGTTATCTAGAAAAAAGGATACTACTAAAAATGTAGAAGTTGGATTGATGGATGTTGATTCAGCAATTATGTATTATTTTACAGAAGTTATAAAACCAACAGTAGAAGAAAATGGTGAGATGGTTAAAGTTCCTATTATGTATGCTAATGCAGAAAGATGGACATCAATTCAGAAAAGGGGCATTTTAAGAGATAAGAAAAATCAATTAATTACGCCACTAATTGTATTTAAAAGAACCACCATAGCTAGAGATGATACAATAACAGTTGATAAAATTGATGCAAATGATCCAAAAAACTTTTATGTTTTTCAAAAGAAGTATTCTAAAGAAAATAGATATGATCAGTTTACAGCAAAACAGGATTTAATACCTACCAATGAGATGTATCAGGTAGCAGTTCCAGATTATGTTACTTTAAGTTATGAAGCAATTATTTGGACTTCTTACTTAGAACAAATGAATAAAATAGTAGAGAGAATTAATTGGAGTGATGGTTCTTATTGGGGTGAACCAAATAAATTTAAATTTCAATCTCGAATAGAATCATTCGAAGATGCTACAGAGATGGCGGATAATGAAAGAATAGTTAAAACAACATTTAGTTTTACTTTTAGAGGATATTTGATTCCAGAATCTTTTAATGATTATATTAATACTAAAAAATATTTAACACCACAACAAATTGTAACTGAGGGGGAGTTTGAATTTGGATTATCTTCTATATTTCAACCAGATTCTAGGGCACAAACAGTTAGAGTATTTGGTCAAAGGTCCTCTACTTTAGGTTCGTTAGCAGGAGCTACAGATTTTATTCGTGGTGTATCACCTGGATATGGTAACGCTCCTCAAGACTTAGAATTTACAAATACTTATGGTGGAACTACACTTTATATAATGAGAGGAAGTGGAAATATAAGTTCTTCTAAGGATGATAAAGCAGTTGTTAACTTATCTACTGGAAATTCACTTTTTTCATATAAAACAGAGTTCTTTTCAGGAAGCCAATCAGCTTCTGCAGCAATACATCCAGAAGGTATACCAACTGGATCTATTTATACCCTATCTCCTGATTCGGGAAGGTTAGCTATGACTGGATCGGTTAATGTATCTTTAAACGGAGTATCTTTATTATCAGAATCAACACATCAGAGATCTAGTTCTAGTTTATATGATTTTTATGTTTCTAGTTCTGCTAAAGATGTTGTAATTCTACATCAGAGATCTGGTTCTCAAGGAAATTTCAATGGACCTAATGTAGATGAAGAAGATTTACTTACAATTAATTATCAACAGCAAGGGAGCTCTTAATGGCTAGACAACATTTAGAAGGATTAAAAGGATCTATAAGAAAGTTTATTCTTCCTGTAAGTGAATCAGTATTTGGTGGTGATAGAATTGTTTTTAGAGATACTGGGAGCGTTGGTCTTTCGTATAGAATGAATTTTGTGGAAAATGGTGATGCTGAAATAGGTGATGATGTTATCAACTTACGAAGTGGAACACGTTTATATAATGTACAGAGGCAATATTTTCAAACATCAGAAGTTAATGTTTCAAATACTTATTACCAAGAGTTTTTACCTACTATCCCATCTGGACATAAAATGAAAAATGGAACTGTTAAAGCAAAAGTTAATGGTTTGGAACAACTTTCAAATGGAGATCAAACTGTTACAGCAAGTGCTGATTTTATGATAGATTCTACTCAAAAGAAAATAAGAATAAGGAAAGCTCAGAATGGTACTGATAAGGGATTGGGTATTGATTTAACTACAGGTTCTCATTGGGATAATCCAGATACAACGGGGACTCCATTAGGTGCTAATAAAGCAGGTGGTGGAACAGGAACAGGTGAATCTGATATAATAGAAGTAACTTTTCAATTGAATAGGAGTTAATTAATGGCAAGAATTGATTTAACGAGACAAGCACAAGCAGCACAAACGGCTAGTTTAGTTTTACAAACTGGTGCAGTAACTCAATCCACTACAGGTTTATATGAACCACAATGGGATTCTATTTCAGCTGAAAATATAGGAACTGGTAGTTTAAATTTAGGTTCTGCGTATCAGTTAACAGTTGGAACTATAAGTATGTCTGCTACACCAGGTATTATATATGATAGTGTTGGTAATTCGGCTATTGAGTTTTTAACTACTGGAAGTGTTCAAAGTGGTAGTATAAAAATTCATGGAGATCTACTTGTACAAGGTTCTCAATCTATTCATAATGTAGAACAGTTTGCAGTTCAAGATCCAATTATAGATTTAAATTTTACAGGTTCAACTGCTTTAACATCAACAGATTCAGGATTAAGAGTTGGTAGAAGTGGTGGAACTAATGCACAGTTAGTATTTGACCATAGTGAA
>CALBXV010000323.1 GCA_937890045.1 uncultured archaeon | reverse complement strand
TACCACTATCCCAAACGAAATCATGCCCTATGCAGAAGGTACACCATATTATAATGCTTATTTAGATAGCAATAAAATTAAGATTGATCAAAATACAAAATACGGCAACGACTACGTCACTGATGACTTGATCACATGGACACAAACCGATGAATTCTCAGAACTGGAAAAAATATTTCCAGAATTAATGAATGAAACCATATACTATTTCAATACAGCTAGTTTTAAAATTGCCTATTCAATTAGATATAATTACATCTATTATTTCAAGCCCCCAACAAAATGGAGAAGGGTTGTGTTTGAACTCGACTCGTACAACTACTTTGGTGGTGTGAATGATAAATCTGGTGTAACTAAATCTGACTATTATAAAGATGTGATCTATATATCAGGACAAAGAACAAAGCCTTTTATACTCAAATTATTCAATCTTCCGCTCAATTTACCTCCTAAGCTTGAAGAAATAACTGGAAAAACCATTAATGAAGATGAAGCAACTAATGTTACGTTAGTTGCTACCGATGTTGATGGAGATCCAATATCATACAGTGGGTTTGCAGATAAATCTGCAGTAAATGTTATTGTTGAAAGCAATGTGCTTAAAATAAGTCCTGATAAAGACTGGAACGGGTCAAGTATCATAACGGCTGTAGCTTCAGATGCTTACGCCAGTGATTCTGTTACATTCGTATTAAATGTAAATCCAGTTCAAGATGCTCCCTATCCCTTCGACTGGTTAAGTACAGCATCAGATAGTATCGATATCACCCAATCCAACCTGACAGATGCTTACAAACTTAAATGGAATACCAGCAAAGAAGTTGATAATGAAGTGGTTGATTATCTTATCTATGTACAGATAGGTAAAATGCAGGTAGAAATGGTGCATGATACAACGGATACATCATATGCCATTACCTATCAGGAGTTTTTAGAGAATGTATTTGAACCTTTTCCCATGTTATCAAGAGCAACGGTAAGATTTAGTATAAGTGCTACAGATGGAATCGATACTGTAAAAGTAACGGGCGATGATAGAGTAGTATTTGTGAATAGATATGATTATCTCTCTACAGAAAGTGAAGGTATTCCAACTGAGTTCGCCCTGCACGAGAACTACCCTAACCCCTTCAACCCCACTACCACACTGCGCTTTGACCTACCAGATATAAGTGACATAACCCTGACCATTTACAATATGCTGGGACAGAAAGTGAGAACATTTATCATGCAAAGCACACCCGCAGGTTATCATTCCGTTAAATGGGATGCCACCAATGACTATGGGGAACAGGTAGGTGCTGGAGTATACTTATACCAATTACAGACCAAAGACTTTGTTAAGACCCGAAAGATGGTCTTATTGAAGTAGTATGAACGCTACACTAACGGCAAGGAAGCCTCCTCATGGGGGCTTTTTTGTTTCAGGTAGCATATATGTAGCATTGGAACCACTGCTTTGATAAATTATTGGTACAGATTAAAGAATACTTACTAACAATCAGGTGTTAATTGAAAGCTACTGAAAATCCTTGTGTCGGCAGTTCGATTCTGTCCCGAGCCACGTAAATAAAATACCCCCGAAATTCGGGGTTTTTTGTTTACCCATATGGATACCAGTGGCTATCTTTGTATCTCTCGCA
>CALBXV010000322.1 GCA_937890045.1 uncultured archaeon | reverse complement strand
TGTATCTTTCCGTGAAAATCTATCGTAACAGTTTTCCACTCAGTCACATTATCTAGCATAGTTTGTCCTGCATCCCTATGACCGTTGCCTGTCCCCTTTAATCCTCCAAAGGGGAGATGTACTTGAGCTCCGATACAACTTGTGTTAACATAAACTAAACCAGTTTCAATATCTTTAACTGCTTGCATCGCAAAATTGATATCATTAGTATAAACAGCTGCACTTAAACCATAAGGAGTATTATTAATTTGCCAGATGGCTTCGTTGGGGTTTGAGAAAGTATTCATGGCAACTACAGGCCCGAATATTTCTTCTTGCATCAAAGGATCATTATCATCTACCATATCGAAAATAGTTGGTTGATAGAACCAACCATATGTATCATCATTAGGTTCAGTTATAAAATTGCCACCACACAATAACTTACCTCCACCTTGAAAAGCAAAACGATCCAATGCTTCTCTAACATACTTATCTACTTTTCGTACTGCCTTCTCATTAATCAAAGGTCCCATATGGACTGTTTCATCTAGTCCGTCACCAAGAAATAATGATTGTGCTTTTGCAACAAGCTTCTTTGCAAATTCATCTTTCACATCTTCATGAACAAACACTCTGGAACAAGCAGTACATCTTTGACCTGTAGTTCCAAAAGCTCCGAATGTAACTCCTTCAACTGCAAGATCAAGGTCGGCATCTTTATCTACAATGATGCCATTCTTACCACCCATCTCAAGTGAATATTGTTTACCAAGTTCTGCACAAGTAGTCGCAATGATTTTACCAGTTGCTGTTGAACCGGTAAACGACACCATCTTAACATCTTTATTTCTTGCAAGTGGTAATCCAGCTGTTGGGCCATAACCAGTTACAACATTAAATACACCAGCTGGTAGTCCAGCTTCAATGAAAACTTCTGCTAACTTGATAACTGACCAAGGAGTATCTTCTGCTGGTTTAATAACCATTGTGTTACCAGCAACTAATGCTGGAAATGCTTTCCATGCAGGTATTGCTATTGGAAAGTTCCAAGGTGTTATTGCACCAATGACTCCCATAGGTTGTCTAATAGTCATAACCATCTGGTCTTTTAATTCAGATGGATTTGTTTCACCTGCTAATCGTCTACCTTCACCAGCTGCATAGTATGCCATGTCGATTGCTTCTTGCACATCACCACGGGTCTCAGCAAGAATCTTGCCCATCTCTGCTGTCATACCTTTTGCAATACATTCTTTATCACGTTCAAGAATTTGTGCAGCTTTGAACATAATCTCTGCACGTTTTGGTGCAGGAACATTCTTCCACATCTTAAAAGCATCCTTTGCGTGTTCTACTGCTCTGTCGATATCAACCTGTCCAGAGTCTTGAAACTCACCAACTACTTGTCCTGTGTGTGCTGGATTGTAAGATTCAAAAGTTTTCCCAGTTTCAGATTCTACCCAAACACCACCGATAAAATTCTTATAAATCATTTCACTCCTCCTCTTTTACATATAATTCACCACCTGCACAAATACTATTATCATCACCATGTTTTACCAGCTGACATTCTTCTAATGATTCATGACTACTCATATGAACATAAGAACCGGAAGAAAACCAATCCGGTTCATATAAATAACTACCAAATACTAAACTTACAATAACTAAAATAACAGTCATAATAAAATCTCCATTAATAATATTTAACTATCCACCTCTTGTAATTGCTACAATCTTATTAATTTGTTTTTGAACAATAGCAGTTCTACCTGGCCATTTAATATATTCATTCTCTGGATTCTTCATCAAGTTATGTAACAAAGGTAAAATCAATTTCTCAAGTTTTCTCATCTGTGATTTGTAAATATCATCCAACTCAGCTTTTCGTTTTTCAAATAAAACTTGATAAGATGAATCATCTTCTCTCAATTTAAGTAACTTATCAATTTTATCTTCTAACACACCAGATTCTTGTCCAACAGCTTTTGCTACTTTCTCTTGTACTGCTGTTTCAAATTCCTGTACTTCATCTTCATCTACCGTAGTAAAACCAAAATCAAAATTTAAGTCTAAATCTTCATCACTTGATATGTCGAAATCTTCTGCCATTTTACTTCTCCTTTAAAATTTCTGATGCATCATACTAGTGATATGTGGAAAATGCTTCATTATACCCACCAACTTTTCTAACCACTCATCTGAATCTTTTGCGGGTTTTTTGAATACCTGCACATCAAATGAATCCACACAAGCTACAAGTATCACCACCTGTTGTATCTCAATACCGGTCATTTCCTCGAAAGCTAGTTTATAGAAAAAGGTCTGCATCCAATAGTCCTTAATCCATTCCTCTTTCTTTGGTTTGCGTGATGTCTTGAAATCTATAATAGACAACTGACCATTATAGTCAGCTATACAATCACAAGTCCCAGCAACCCGCAGGATATCAGAAAACAATGGTATTTCTAATCCTACTATATTATTTATATTACCTAGTAAGAAGCGTAGACGATTAAATGTATCTACTATCTTCAATTCTTCTTTTTCTAACTTAAAGTCTACATTAGATAAATAAATTTCAGCTAATTGATGAACAGCTGTACCAATTCTTGCAGACTCTTTGGAAATACGTTTGGCTTCTTTCTTACCAACTCGCTCTTTCCACGCTTCAAGTCCTAAGTTTTCTTGTTGGGATAGTATAGATGTAATACTTGGATATGAGTTGCCATCAGGGGTTACATAATATCTTTTGCCGTCTTTTTCCACTCTTTCTGGGAGTTCAAAATCACCAATGTCGTGTCTATGTTTAAATTTCTTCATACTCACATTTCCTTTATTCATTTATATTTATAATGCAAATGTAAGACACTTTGCAGAACCACCTGACTT
>CALBXV010000321.1 GCA_937890045.1 uncultured archaeon | reverse complement strand
AATATTCATTATCAAGATTTTTATTAATTGATAATGATGAACCATAACTATCAACCATTAAAGAATGATCAATAACTAGATCAACATTTTTAAGCGGATTAATTTTATCTGCATTTTTTTTCATTTCTATCATTTTATTTCTCATAGAAGCAAGATCAACAATAGCAGGGACACCAGTAAAATCCTGCATAAGAACTCTAGTAGGATGAAAGAAAATTTCCTTATTTTTTTTATTATCTAAATATGAAGTAAAAAAATTAATATCATCATGTTGAATAATTTCACCATCTTCATTTCTTAGAAGGTTTTCAATAAGTATTTTAATTGAGTAAGGATATTTACTTATATTAGATAAACCATTTTTCTCTGCTTCAACTAAACTGAAATAATGATAAATATTATCATCTATTTTGAAATTAGTAAACGAGTTAAAACTATTTTTACTAATCATTAGTTCATCATTTAATAGTCAAAACAGTATTATTTAAAAGATATATTGTTTTTTTTAGTTATGTGGATGCTTTAATATTATCTGCAGGTATGGGAAAAAGATTAGAAAAACTAACAAAAAATTCTCCTAAAACTTTACTTCATATTAATGGAAAATCTATGATTCAACAAATAATAGAGAAACTAAGTAAGAATAACATAACTAATATAGTAATAATATTAGGATATAAATCTGAAACTATTAAAAAAGAATTAGGTAATGGAGAGAAATTTGGAGTTAAAATAGATTATTTAATAAATAAAAAATATTATGAAACAGAAAATATATACAGTGTTAAAATTGCAGAAAAAAGATTACTTGGTAAGTCATTTATTTTATTAAATAGTGATATAATATTTACTAATCAAGTTCTTAGTAAATTAACATTAAATAAAGATGACATAACGTTAGTAGTTAATTTAAGAAAAAAACTTAGTGAAGAAGAGATGAAAATAAAATTAGATAATAACAATATAATTGAAATTAGTAAAAAAATTAATTCAAATATTGCTGACGGAGAATATTTGGGAATATTAAAAGTAAAGAGTAAAGAAACAAAATGTTTTTTTAATTCAATTAATGAAACACTAAAAGAAAAAGGTGTCAATGTTTATTATGAACAAGCATTACAGCATTTAATTAATAATAAACATTCTATTAATTATGTAAATGTTGATAATAATGAGTGTATGGAAATAGATTTTAGTCATGACTTAAATAAAGCTAGAGAAATTTTTCAAGAAAAAGAGATTTAATTATACCGTCCAGACGCCTTTAGGTAAAGGTAAATCAAAAGTAACAGTAGCATAATATCCTTTAAGTATCTTTTTTGGGCTTAATTTTCCAATAGGAAATTCAGGTGAATCACGGAGTTTAAGACTGCAAGTTCCAGTATAAAAACTATGAATAGTAATATCAGTAACTACAGTATGCATAATTTGTCTTAAAGAGTCTCCATTAGCAGACACATGTGGAAATTTACGTAATTGTAACCAGTCAGGTAATAATGCAGTTTTTTCCTTTGCAGCATCACAGGGTTTATCTAAAAACAAAGATAGTTCAACTAGAGTTTGATTATGGCGTTTAATATATCCAGTGATATGATTTCCAACTTTATTTAATAGATCAGAATCACAGAGTAATTGTGGCCAACCATATACTTCACGATTAAGAAACATAGGTTGATCTAAATCACCCCATATATATGCAACATAATGACCTACAATATTTTTATATTTAACAGGAATCAAAATCGCACCTTCATGATAGATAGCTCCAGTAGATTGAGGGGCATCAAAAATCCATACTACTAGAGGATAATCTTCAGCTAATTTTAATGGTTCAGGTATTTCACTAATCATAGAATTAACATCAGCTTCATATTCAATCCATAATAGTTCAGCATTACGACCTGCAGGAAATGGTGGTTCATTATATGGTGAACGACCTAGAGGCATTGTATAACCTTCTTCAGAAATTTTCATATAAAAAATATAGAAACAAAAGTTAATAATTTTAACTAAAGAAATATTAATTATAAATCTAGAAAAAGTTAATTATCAACAATATACAAAAAAATAACATGGCTTTTGGAATAGTTGCTTTTGGAAATAAAGCAGGAGAAGCAATTTTTAGAGGTTTAGAATATGCAGAGAAAATAAGTTGGAATTGTATAGGAGGTTTTACAGTACTTGCATACGTAGATAAAAATGGGAAATTTAAAAGTTTTGAAACACAAAGAGGAGGAACAAGAACGCTATTTACAGAAGGAGAAGAAACTGGTGTTAACCCTCCAGAAGAATTATCTAATTCAAGAATAGCTGGATTAATAGCTGGTGGACCAGATAGATTAGAACCATTAACTCAGTTTTTAGCTTATAAAGATAATGTTGGAATAATAACAGGTCATAGAATACCTACTTATAACAGTGTAAATAATAAACCAATAAATCAAGAGGTTTTATCACACATAGAAAAAGGATTAACAGCTAATGAAGCAATAGACAAAGTATTTGATGAAAATCCAGAATGTGATACAGGATTATTATCAATTGATATGAAGGGAAATATTGGTATGAGAAACTCTGAGAAGGTGTTAAGAAATATTGAATCTATAGGATATGCAAAACGTAGTAACACAGAAAATAAAATTGAAGTATTATTAAATGAAGTTTTTCCTCATCAAGAAACAGCAGAATTAGCGGCTGAAACTGGATTCAGTATCATGAATTTTAAAGAAGAAGAAAATATTGAGATTACAGTAAGAGCAGGTACAAAAGTTAATCATGGTAAAGAAGATATAGTAAAAGTAGATAATAATTTAATAGTTAAAGAAATCTATACAACGGATATAAATCTTTTAACTGGTTTACAAATATGTATTGTTCCATATAAGAATAGTAAAATAATTCAGAATGATAACATAATAGGAAAATTAGATATTGAAGCCATAGTAAATCTTCAAGATGGAGTAATTAAAGATCTAGAAGGTCAAAGCGAAGTAAAACTTACAATAAAAGGAATAAGTGATTAAATTGGCGATAGGAATTGCAGCACATGGTCCATACGCAGGTAAAGCAGTTTTCACTGCATTAAAAAAGATTGAATTAATACCGTCTGGAGTTTTTATTCCTAGTCATGTATGGGGTTTTAC
>CALBXV010000320.1 GCA_937890045.1 uncultured archaeon | reverse complement strand
CTCGTAGTGATGCCGCACAAAATCCATCACAATGGAATTTTATAAAAGAAATATTTTTAGAAGCAAAAGAAGAATTATATGATACTGGCTCATTATTACGTTCTGGTAATATGGGATATTTTATAAATCAAGACAAGATTGATGATCATTGGCAAGGTTATAGTGGAGAGTTTGGCGGAACTTCAGGAGGAGCAATAAGTTTAACCAGAGATAATTCAAAGATAATGAATGCTATGGATATATCTGGTTCTAATCGTACATATCAACATGATTTATTAGTTCAATCTACAAAACCAATGAGTTTGCAGAAGAATGTACGGTATGAAGTGAGTATGAAAGTTTATGGAGATGCAAAATCAAAACTCAAAGGTACAACTATTGATAAAACAAAAGGAAAATTTCAAATATTCATTTCAGGAAGTGGTATTCCTGCAAATACTGATTTACCTCAAAATTATGGTAGACTTTTAGGAAATTTAGAATTACCTTCCGATGAGTCAAACGGTCAAGGTTCATATAATTTTGAATTAGTTGAGGCATCATATATTTCAAGATTAGAAAATAATGCATATTTACAACTTAGAATGCCAAGTGGTAGATGGAAGGTAGCAGAAATATCGGTTAAACCAGCAACATCTACTAATTTTAGTCCAGAGGTATTTAAATGTTTTGCAGAATTACCTGTAGCACAACAACGACCAGATTTTTATCAATTTTTAGTTGAATTTTATGATGTAAATAATAATAAAGCAGATACTACTGCTATAAGTGAAAGAATTAAATTTGATGGAGCAAATCTTACCATACAAGGGGAAGATAATTTACTTAGTGGTTCTATGTTTATTGGAAATACACTTTTATCTGGTATTGAGGCTGGTGGTGGAAATTCTGCATTTATACGGTCATTAGGATATTTTGGTTTTGATAAGGCAGAATCTTTGGCAAGTGGTGGATTTATGTTTTGGAGTGGTTCTGTAATAAAAGACCACGAAACCTATGATGGAGTAGGGATAGAATTACATAACGATGAAACTTCTGCAAGTGGAAATGATAAGTATTTACAATTTAGATCAAAAGATCCAAATGGTGATGCAGTATTTAAGGTTAAAACCGATAAGTTTTTCTTAGGGGGAACAAACCAATATGTAAGTGGTTCTGATGGAAATATAGAAATTAGTTCATCTAATTTTCATCTAACTTCTACTGGTGATGTAACTATGAGTGGTACAATCACAGCAGAGGCTGGTTATATTGCTGGATGGCAAATTGTAGGGGATACTTTAAGTGGTAGTAATGTTACATTAGATGCGGCAGGAGCTGGATTATACAAATCAGATGCGGGTCCTGATGCATATCCTATGACTGGATATTATATAGATTTTACACCAGGTACAAATTATTATATTAGAATGGGCTCACACTTTGCAGTATCATCAAGTGGAGTGTTGATTGCAAGTGGTGCAAAAATTGAAGGTCAATTAACTGCATCATCAGGAAAGATTGCAAATTGGAATATAGGTGATCATGCAATTTATAAATACACTACATCTAATACTTGGACGGGTATGTCTTCAACTGGCCCAACACGATTTTTTGCTGGGGCAACCACTCTTGCAGCAAGTAGTAGTGCACCATTTAATGTAAAGGAAAGTGGTGAAATAACTGCATCTTCTGGATTAGTTGGTGGTTGGTCATTAGCTTCAAATTCATTAATAAGTCCTAATTCTCGAATAACTATGAGTGCAAATCCTGGTAATGAGAGAATTACTGTACGGAAATCTACAGGTTCTGCAGCAGATACTAATTTCGAAGTGGTTAGAATTGGTGAGATAAGTGATGCCGCTGGAGATTTATATGGTATAAAAGTTTACGATGGAACAGGAGTTTATAATGATGATACCAAACAAGGACAAGTGGTATTATTAGGTGAACAAGGAAATATGATAGGTGGTTGGGAGATTACTGATACCCAAATAAGAACTATTCCAGATGCTGGATTTGGTGGACAATTTGCAGAAGGTGAAAGTGGTTTAGTTATACATTCAAGTGGTAGATTGGAAAGTGCAGATTTTGCAACTAATCTAAAAGGTTGGAGAATTGATAGTTTAGGAAATGGTACAGCAGAATTTGAAAACGCAAGAATTAGAGGTACTTTATCAACCGC
>CALBXV010000319.1 GCA_937890045.1 uncultured archaeon | reverse complement strand
TATTATTTTTATTTCACCAGTCAAAATATCAACTTCAACAATAATAGATATAGCGCCAAAAGGAAAAGTGAAGTTAGATGGATCATAAAAAGAGGTTTCAGATAGACCTGGTTCAACATTTTCAGGTAAATTATCTGCTACAAAAGCACTTTTTGCAACTTCAGTTATTGACATAAATTTTTCAGGAAGGCCTTTAACAGAGAATTTACCTTGATTAAAGACAATATCTTCATGTCTAGCTTCAAATTGTTTAGCTACAATTAATTTTGCTTTTTCTTTAATTTTTTGGCATGCGTTATGAACTGCAACACCGCCTAAAGTAGCGCTTCGACTTGCATAAGTAGCTACACCATATGGAACTACATCAGTATCGCCATGTAATACTACTATATTATCCATAGAAACTCCAAGTTCATGTCCAACAAGTTGTGCCCAAGTGGTTTCATTACCTTGACCATGAGGTGAAGAACCAGTTTCAACAGTCACTTTTCCAGAAGGATCAAATCTTACTGCACCATATTCCCATTTACCTAATACAGCATTAGTTTTAGGATATGTGGCTTCTATACCAGCAGAAGGTCCCCAACCACATATTTCAGTATAAGACGAAAAACCAATTCCTATATACTTATTCTGTTTTCTTAATTCTTTTTGTTTATTTCTAAAAGTAGAATAATCAACAAGTTTAAGAACTTCATTAAGCGCATTAGAATAATCTCCACTATCATAAACTAATCCAACAGTAGTAGTAAATGGAAATTCATCGGATTTAGGAAAATTTTTAAGTCTAATATCAACAGGATCCATATCAAGTTCTAGAGCAGCCAAGTCCATAATTCTTTCAATAATATAAATAGATTCAGGACGACCTGCACCTCTATAAGCATCCGTAGAAATAGTATTAGTAAGAACTACATGACAATCATAATCAAGACTAGGTAATTTATAACAACCAGGAATCATTAAAGCAGTTAAATGAGGTAAAAGTGCAGTGAAGTGCATATAATATGCACCAACATTACAAAATACTTTACATTTAACTCCTTGAATTGTACCATCTTTTTTAAACCCAGCTTCAACATCTATTTCATAATCTCGACCATGAATAGTATTAGTCATATTTTCCCGTCTTTCTTCAATCCATTTAACTGGTTTTCCAGTTTTCATTGATAAATAACAAGCTAATGCTTCTTCAGGGTAAAAATTTAATTTTGAGCCAAAGCCACCACCAACTTCAGGAGCAATAACTCTAATTTTATTTTCAGATATCCGTAGAGTAAAAGACAAGTATTTTTTTAATTGATGTGGAATTTGTGTAGAAGACCATAAAGTTAATTGTTTAGTACCCAAATTATAAGAGGCTACAACACCACGTGTCTCCATTGCAGAAGGAATCAAACGTTGATTAATTAATTTTTCTTTTATTACAACATCAGAATCATTAAATGATTTAGTAGAATCACCAAATTGCATTTTAATATTCCAAGTTTCATTAGAACCTAGTTCTTCATGAAGAATAGGCGCATTTTTAGCAATAGCCTGTTTAGGCTTAGTAACAACAGATAAAGGAGTATAATCAATAGATATAGATTCTAAAGCATCTTTAGCAGTATATTTATCAGTAGCAACTAATGCCGCAACACCATCACCCACATATCTGACTTTATCAGATTCTAAAGGATAACGTTTAGGTACCTTAGATGGTGGATTTGCAGAACTAGCATCCCATCCAACTTGCAAATAATTTACTTCATTTTTTAGTTCTTTACCAGTAACACACATAACAACATTTGGATTTTTTAGAGTAGAAGATAAATCAATTGAATTAATTTTAGCGTGAGCATAGGGACTGCGCAGAACAGTCATATATAACATGTCAGTAAGAGTAATATCATCAACGTATATACCTTTACCAGTAATTAATTTAGGATCTTCAACTCGTTTTACCTTAGCGCCAAATAACGATGAAACCGCCATCTAAAATCACTATTTATTTATCAAGTTTTTTTGAAGCTTTAGATATTGCTTTCACGATATTTTGGTAACCTGTACATCTACAGAGATTTCCAGAAATACCTAATCTAATATCTTTTTCAGTAGGTTTAGGATTTTCCTTAAGAAAATTATAAGTTTGCATAATGAATCCAGGAGTGCAGAAACCACATTGTAATCCATGCTCTTCCCAAAAAGCTTCTTGAATTGGATGTAATTTATCATCTTTACTAATTCCTTCAATAGTAATAATTTCTTTATTATTTACTTGTACAGCAAACATAGTACAAGATTTAACAGATTTACCATTTAATATAATTGTACATGCACCACAATTAGTAGTATCACAGCCAACATGAGTACCAGTTAAACCTATAGTTTCTCTTATAAAATGAACCAATAAGAGTCTAGAATCAACTTCTTTTTCATAGTTAACTCCATTTATTTTTACATTAATATTATGTTTTTTCTTAGGCGTTAAAATTTTATTACTCATTTTTAATTCCCCTTACAACGTTTAATAGCGAGTTTAATTGCACGAATAGTAAATTCTTTAACCATAGCTTTTTTATATTCAGCAGAACCTCTAATATCATCACTTGGATCACTATTTTGCGCAGTTATATTAGCAGTTTCAATTATATTATTATCAGTTATTTGTTTATTTAACAGAAATTCTTCAGATTTAATTGCCTTAATTGGAGTATTGCCTACAGCAGTGAGACCAATACCAATTTTATCTACATGTTCTTTATTAACAGATAATTGTACAGCAACACCTACAGTAGCAAAATCTCCAATTTTCCTTTCTAACTTAAGATAAGCTCCACCTTGAGATTTATCTGGAACTTGAATATTTATTTCAGTAAGAATTTCATCATAAGTTAAATCAGTTTCATAATAATCTTTAAAGAAATCAATAGGTTTAATTGATCTCTCACCATTTTTACCTTTAACTTTAAATTCAGCGTTTAGTGATAACATAACTGAACCCCAATCTCCAGCAGGATCAGCTTGAGCCAAAGCACCACCAATAGTTCCAACATTACGAACTTGAGGATCACCGATCAGAGCAGCAGTTTCAGTAAGGATATAACATTTTTCTTTCAATAAGTTAGATATTTCAATTTCATGATGAGTTACACGAGATCCAATAGATAACATATCTTGATTTAAAGCAATATTATTATAACCAGAAACATTATTTAGATCAACAATTATTTGTGGAGAAACTAATCGAAGTTTCATTAACGGAATTAAACTATGTCCACCACTAATTAATTTAACGTCGTCTTTGTATTTATCAAGTAAACTAATCACATCATCAATATTTTTTGGAGAGATATATTCAAATGATTTGGGATACATAGTGAAATTATATCCAAAGTTATTATTAAAACTTTAGATAACAAATATAAAATGATTTATGAAAAATTAACATAAACAGTTCATAATAGAAAAAGAATATAATATGATAAATTATATAATATAGATAAAAAGA
>CALBXV010000318.1 GCA_937890045.1 uncultured archaeon | reverse complement strand
TGGCTTTAAACTCTTTCTTTTCAATCGCTTGCTTCAACTTTTCCAATGAATCCAACTGCGCTTGATTAGGATGTACGGTTTCCTTGTTCATGGTTAATTCCTTTCGTTACAATGGTTTACCCGGTGGGCTTTATTGCCCTCTCCACTAAACGGAGCCCGGGCACTGGCCCCAGTCTAGCAGAGCCGAATCGACGGTCAAGATCTAAATCATAAACTATTGATTTTAAAGGTCTTATCGATTTGTGAGGTGCCGATCTGGTTTTCGGTGTTTGGTCAGAGTAGTTTTTTTTCTCTTTAGTTTCAACGGTTTAGATGCAACAATCCTAAAATATTTTAGGGTCTCGGTGCTAAGTTGCCGATTCTAAAGAGATAACGGTTATTTTGCTGTTTTCCCCGGTTTTTTATAGGGAAGCCCTACAGATCCCCTACAGCGTTGAGGGGACATAAGATATTGAATGTAAAGGATATAAGGGGGATGTTCAGGGTAAGGTAGCGTGTTTTTCTCTCTCTTTTATGGGTAGTTACGTGAGACCCTACTTTAAGTTGTGGCCCGTAACATGAGAGGTTTAAAGGAAAAACGCATATGTGATCCCTTTTCTAGGAATAGGCGACCCGGAAAGTTGGGAATTTATGCGTATTCTTATATCTCATCCGTAGGACGACACAATTTTCCAAAAGCGGTGGTTTAGGGGGGTAGTGCTTTTCATGGAAAACGGGATTGGATTGCTGAAAAAAAATCGACAGGACATTATCGGTACCACAAATGTCCTATTGACATTGAATGAAAAATATGGTATAATCGAACTATAAAAAAAAGAAATAATTTATTAGAACCGCCCTAAAGGGCAAAAGGCGTTGACAACCCATCAAGGGTAGGTTAAGATTAATATGGTTGAAAGGGGGTATAGTGTCTAAAAAAACTACATACGAGACAGGGGCGAGCAGAAGCGCTGATATTCAAGGGGAAAGGTATGATTTGGTACCACCGGAAGGAGTGGAAGCGGTAGCTAGGGCGATGCACGAAGGGTCAATCCACCACGGAGATAACAATTGGAAAAAGGGATTGAAAACCTCGGTACTCATCAATCACGCCATACGTCATATCATGCTTTTCTTAAGGGAAGGCAATCACAGGGAAGATCATATTGGTCATGCAACCGCAAATTTAATGATGCTGAAGTGGAATGAGAAGAACTTGCCTGAGTTTAACGACCTTGGGCATTCGTGGCACATCGAAGCAGGAAGCAATGAACTCCAACCTCAAATTAAGGATTTAAAAAAGACATGAGCGACTTACTGAAGATCGGTGGACTATGGGAGAACAAGGACAAGAATGATAATACGTATTTTAGTGGTACCTTTACCTACGGTGTTAAGCTATTGGTGATGAAGAATACGTTCAAGGAGAAGGACAATGAACCTGACTACATGGTTTACCTTGCTAAGAAAGACAGGGACACCCAAGAAGAGTAGTTGCCCTTATAAATTGGAGCCGAACCTATGTGGAACGCAATCGCAGCCATCTTTGGATTGGCTAGGGATACGCTCAAGCGTGTTTTCAAAACAAAGCACGCACGCCAATGGAAGAGCAATGAGGAAGATATTGATAATGCGTTGGCTGATCGTGATGTGGTGTCTCTCTCTAGTATTTTTAACAAGTTGCGCAGGAAGGGTAGTTCTTCTGGAAAGCGGTGAGATGATTGCTCTGGATAATGGGCGATACTCGGTTTCCGAAGAATGGGTATCTGAACGCTTGCATTTTGAGAACGATATGGTAAAACGATTATCTGAATGTAACGATGATTAATCATAGGAGAACGGTAATGGAAATGTTAATTGGATTCATCGACAAAATAATGCCCGGACGCAAGACATACCTTCTGATGGTCGTCGGGATGGGAATGGTTGTGTGCCAGATGCTTGGATACCACCAGTTCTCACCGGAAGCATGGGGTATGATGGGGATCGGTGGCGCAGCGACATGGAAAATGGGCATGGACAGAAAGTAAAGTGGTACCAATGGCTGCCAGTTCTTCTATTACTGGCTTCTCCGGTTCTTGCACAACCGCCTGAACCGAAACCCCACTTTGATACAATGAAGGAGTGGCAGCTACACTTTTCTCTAGGGATTGTTGTACTCTTTGAGGAAGAAGATGGGTTGGTATGGTATTCGTACCCTATACTGGCGCAATATCCGGTCAATGGGTGTGAGGAATACTCCTACCATGACAAGGAAGTGTATTTATTTTCTACCAATATGAGATATGTGATCCCTGCAAAGCCGATGTTGTACCGTAAACCGCCAAATGATTGGGAGATGTGGGATGGCAGAAGAGACTAAACTACCGATGTTTGTAAAAGGGGGGATGGCTGGCCCCGGCAGACCAAAGAATCTGATTAATAAGAACCGATTGGTCGGTGAAGTCCTGAATAAGTTGAATTTTGAACCACTAAGAGAGGCTGTCGAGCTATATCGTGACATCGACACGCCCCCGAAAGTTAAGTCTGATATTGTTTTGAAGATTATGCGACTTGTTTACCCAGAGATGAAGCAGATACAGATGGAAAGTCACAGCATGGCGAATGCCATGAACCCAATTGCTGAAGCGATGCTGCAAATACAAGAACGCAAAACTGGATTTGACTACAATTCAAAGGCAAATAGTGGCGAAAAAGAAACAACAGAGCCTAGTACGTCTAATTAAGAGCCGTACATGGCGATTAAACAATCTTTACCATATTAGACCCAAGGAAGGCAGTTCACTCATCCCGTTTCGTTTGAATTGGGCGCAGAAAGAACTGTATGACGGGATGTGGAACCGTGCCATTGTTTTAAAGGCACGTCAGTTGGGGGTCACTACGTTTTATTCCATCCTGTTTCTGGATGATTGCCTGTTTAATCCTAATAGGGAAGCGGGAATTATAGCGGATACCCGTGAGAACGCAGAGGAAATCTTCCGCACCAAGGTTAAGGACGTGTGGGATAGCGTGGCAAGGGATATTCCTGCCCTACGTGACTTGATTTACAGTACGATCAGGCTGGAAAGTGAACAAGGCAAGCGATTGATTTTCAGTAATGGTTCTGCTTTCAGGGTTTCCACTTCGATGAGGTCGGGTACACTCTCCCAGTTACTGATTACGGAGTACGGCAAGATTTGCGCCAAGGAACCGGAGAAAGCGAGGGAAGTGCGCACAGGGAGTATCGAGACTTTACCCAGAGATGCCCTGCTTGCCATAGAATCCACGGCTATGGGGAATGAGGGTGATTTTTTTACCAAGTGTCGTGATGCGGAACTGGATACCCTGTCCAAACGCACCCTCACCACGATGGACTACAAGTTTTTCTTCTTCCCTTGGTATAGGGAGAAGGCTTATACGCTGGATACCTCCGCAAGAGTACCCCCTGATGTAGAGGATTACTTTGAGAAACAAAGTAAGGAGTTGTCCCGTAAGTTCTCGGAAACACAGAAAGCATGGTATGCTAAGAAGGTTGCCGAACTGGGTGAGGACGTTAAGCGAGAGTACCCCACCACGGCAAAAGAAGCGTTTGAACAAAGCATAGAAGGAGCCTATCTCTCACGTCATCTCCAGACTGCTTATCTTGAACAACGTATCAGCACAATCCCGTATATCCGCAGCCTTCCAGTACATACGAGTTGGGATTTGGGGATTAATGATACTACTTGTATCTGGTTTTTTCAGGTACATCAGGATTGCGTGCGGTTCATCGACTACTACGAGAACGCAGATGAAGGTTTGTCGCATTATGTGAACGTGCTAAAAACAAAGGATTATCGCTATGGTAAGAACCTAGCGCCCCACGATATCGAGGTGCGTGACTTCACGATAGGCAAGACCCGTAAGGAGTTTGCGAGGGAGCAGGGATTGATCTTTGAAACGGTGCCACGCCCCAACGATGTAATGGATAAAATTGAGAGTGTTAGAAACCTGTTTCCCCAGTTCTACTTCGATGAAAATAAATGCGCTAGGGGGTTGACTTGTTTGAAGAATTACCGTAAAGAATGGGATGACAAGAACGGTTGCTATAAGAACCGCCCCCTGCATAATTGGGCTTCACATGGCTTTGATGCGCTATCAACTTGTTCTTTGGGATTTGAGGCGGGATACCTTGCAATCAAACAGCTACAGGATGTTGCAGTAGCAACATACGACGTATTTAAATAGGAGATAGCATCATGGGTGGAAAAGGATCAGTACCAACACCCCCGGCACCAGTAATGATGCCAGCGACCCCGGCAGCCAATTATCTACCGCCAAAGACAGAACTTCCTGAACCTGAAGTAGTGACACGGGCGCAAGAAGATGCTGAAAAGCGTAAGAAAATGACACGGTTAGCGCAAACGGATACCCGTGAAACTACGATTTTGAATGAGGGGGGTGGACTAGGGCTTGGCGCTGTGGACGAGCTAGACCAACCCAGCTTATACTATAAGAAAAAGACGGTAGGCACTAAAGCGAATAAGGGCTTATTGGCATCGTGAGGAGTTTAAAGCATAGTGTTGTCAGGTTAGCTGAGACTGAAGATACTTGCGCATTGGTTGATAAGTTTAAGGGCGGTAATACTGAGAGTGGTTATGGGCTTACATACAGCGAAAAGAACGCCTTCAAATACCTCTATGACTATATTAATCATAAGGAGTGTGATGTTCTGGTTTCCGAAGAAGGTGGGGAGATTACCGGATGTGTAATGATTGCGGAAAGTTTAGAGTTCCACGACAGACCCTTTTGCTATATAGGGAAGTTTTGGATATTTTCATCTGGAAGAAGAACGGATGCTAGTAGAGAATTAATATCACATTCACTGAAGTGGGCCAAGGAAAGAGATTGTTCGCATCTGTTCGTTACAGCTACTGCGGAATTGGCTGACAAGGAACAGCGGTTATTTATTAATTTAATGAAGAAGTCTGGATTGGTCGAGCATGGCCCCGTACTTTCTCTAAAGATGGAGTAGATACTATGGGTAAGTTTAAATCAATAGCAAGGTTCTTTGGTGGTGGACGTAGTGCGCCCCCACAACCGGATTACGCAGCCATACAACGCCAACAGCAAGCAGAGCAGCAGAGATTAGTTGACGAAAGAGCCGAGGAATTACGAGTGCAGGGGGTATCGAATTATATTGATTTCATGTACGACAACCCAGAAAGTATTTCGCAGAGAGGTGCGACGGGACAATATTTTAAAGCGGTTTCCCCCGGCAAGATACCTACAGATGCCTTGGCTGGCTATAAGACGGATAAGTCAATTACCGCAGAAATATTAAGAGACTCCCCAACGAAGTATTTTCAGAATCGTCCGCTAGTTCCCTCTACACAGAAGGGACGTATCCGATTGGGTACGACGAAAAAAGCTGGCCCGGTTGCTGGTGGGTTGCTTGGCGCTGCGGATATTGAGAAGAAAACATTACTAGGAGCATAATATGTCTGTAGCCAATGCGTTATTGAAACGCTACGACAAGTTGAAGGGAGATCGTATGTTATGGGAACCCTTCTTCAGGGATGTCAGAGATTATATAAGACCACGCAAACAACAAGTCGATAGCTCATCCCATATTAGCGCAGAGCGATTCACCAATAAGCAGTTTGATTCTACGGCTCCAGAAGCCAGCCGAATCATGGCGATGTCCATGCAGAATGCGCTGACACCACAGCAGGTGGTTTGGTTCGGGTTGTCTATTCCGTCAGGCCACGCTTTATCGCCCTTGAATAAAGCCCCGGAAGTGAGGAAATGGTTTCACGAAGTATCGCAGAAGATGTTTTTCGCCATGCACGAAAGCAATTTCTACACCGTCATAGGCGAATCCTTCCTAGACTTCACATCTTTTGGAACCATTAATATCCTCTTGGAAGAGGACATGGTAGAACCCACGGAATTTGGTGGGCTAGTATTCACTTCAATTCCTACGGGGCAGTTTGTATTCGCAGAGGACAAGCGTGGTAAACCAGATACGGTATTTTGGGAATATGTGTTCTCCGCACGCCAAGCCAAACAGATGTTCGGGGGCAGGAAACTACCCGACAAGATCAAGAAAGCTGTTAAAGAAACACCGGATGAGCAGTTTACGTTTGTGCGTGTGGTTATGCCGAGAGAAGATTACAAGGCTGGGACGCAGGACGTTCTACAGAAGAAGTTTGCTGCCGTTGATATTCACTATGACTCCAAGACGATACTAAGAGAGAGTGGATTCAATGAGCTACCTTACGTTATAGGGAGATTTGAGAAGGCATCAGGGGAACTCTGGGGCAGAAGCCCAGCGGATATTGCGATGCCAGATATCAAGACGATCAACAAGATAAGGGAATTAGAGTTGAAGGGGCTTGCTACTGCCGTACATCCCCCGTTAATAGCCCCGGATCAAGGGATTATTGGTACCTTTAGGATGACCCCTTCAGCTATAAACTATTCCAGAGAACCCGAAAGATTTAAATTCCTGAGATTTGAAGGCCGTTTCGACTTATCGTCGCTCAAGGCCAATGAACTGAAAAAATCTATTCGGGGCATATTCCTAGCGGATCAGTTGGTTCTACCAGAGAAGCTCAACATGACCGCTGAAGAAGTGGCGACGGTACGAGAACAAATCCAGAAACTCCTTGGCCCCACGGTTGCCCGGTTTGAGAGCGAGGTTCTTACCCCGTTGATCCTGCGTAGCTTTGGGATCATGTATCGGGCTGGCGTGTTACCACCCACACCACCTGAATTAGAGGGTTTGGATGAAATCGAAATTGCGTACATTGGGCAGCTTGCTAAAAATCAGAAGATACAGGATGTCACATCCATTCAAAGGTGGTTGGGAGTCGCTTCAAACATGGCAACGGTATCGCCTGAGATTCTTGATAATGTTGATATGGATAAGGCTCTGGAAATTATCGGTGAAAGAATGGCTGTTCCGACTGAAGTTATGCGTTCTGAGAAGGAAGTGGCTGCTTTAAGGGCGCAGAGACAAGAGAAGATGATGATGCAAGAGCAACTTGCCCAAGCATCACAGGTCGCAGAAGGTGCTGGTAAGGCAGCACCAATGGTTAAAGCGTTAGGAGGTGCAGATGCGTTCCCCGTCCAATGAATTAGAGGAGATTAGGGAGGCCATTGTTAAAACATTCTCCGGTGTATACGGAGAAAAGGTACTGAATTTTTTAGACGATATGTATTCCAACCAGATATCAGCCGTACCCAATGATCCTTATACTACATACTACCATGAGGGCGGGCGTGGCTTGGTACTTGGGTTGAAGTTCCAAATCAACGCATATAAAGAAGTCAAACAAAAAGCGAAAAACTATAGTGAGTGATTGGAATTTTGATTGTGAAAAATGTGGAGCGTGTTGCAAGGTCATTGGTTGTCCTGATCTCACAAAAGACAATCTCTGCGCTATTTATAATAATCGACCATTTGTATGTGATTCCAAGAAAATGTATGACGAGGTACACAGTAAGACCATGACAAAGCAAGAATATTTTGATAAGGCTAAAATTGCCTGTAACCAACTAAAGGAGTTGTTATGACTGACGAGGCCGTTCAAAGCGAGAACCTCATAGGCACAGAAGAAGCAGAAGTACAGGATGATTCATGGAGAGGGCAGCATTTACCTGAAGATTTACGAGACAACGATACGCTAAAGAAGTTTGAAGATGTAGGAGCCTTGGGCGGTGCTTATCTCAAGTTACAAGAGATGCTGGGATCACGGGCTAAAATCCCCGGTGAGGAGTCTACAGATGAAGAGCGAGGCGAGTTCTATAACAAGCTAGGTCGCCCTGAAGCCCCAGATAAGTATGACATTCAGATTGATGAGAAATATTCTCAGACCATAGAGGATCAGCAGAAAATTAAAGATTTCAAGGAGAAAGCGTTTCAGCAGGGGTTAACCAATACTCAGGCACAGGGGGCAATTGATTTTTATTCGTCTATGATTGAGGGTGCGATGGTTGATGTTGAGACATCTAAAGCCCAAGCCCGTGTAGATGCCGAGTCTGTACTCAAGAAAGAATGGGGTACGGGGCAATACAGGAATAACTTGGCCTTATCCAGAAGGGCATTCAATAAATTTGCTGATACTGATTTGAAGGAATTTGTGGAGAAGTCTGGAGTTTCCAATAATGTTGCTTTTATACGATTTCTACATAAAATAGGAATAGGGTTCAGCGATCCAGAGATGGCTGGTATGGGCAAAGATACCTCTGGGGTAGACGCTGATTCCGCTAAGATAGAAGTCGATGCGTTGATGAAGGATAAGCAACATAAGTATCACGAAGCTCTCTTTGATGCAAAGCACGCCAAACACGCTGAAGCTATAGCGTACAGGGATCGTCTATATGATTCCATGTATGGAGATGAAGAAGAGTGACAGATCAAGATATTATTTGTTCCGATTGTGAAAACTTTGTGGTGAAAGAGCGCTCTGTAAACGGCAAGGCCACACCGGAACAATATGGGTATTGTGTTTACTATGAAGGACAAGCATCGTCCAACCAGTTCTACTCACAATGCCCCGGTGCTTCTAGGATCGTCATGGTCGTTAAGAAGCCTTTTGTGAAGGGTTTAGCCCCCAAAGGGGATAACTAAGGCTTCACGCAAATAAGAGCCTACATGGTGTAGATAACTCTTCCTTTTAATCTCTTTTTATAAGAGGTGTATTATGAGTACCGAAGTCAATAAAGCGTTTGCCCAGAAGTTTAGGGATACTTTTTTGCACTTGGTACAGCAAAAGGGGTCACGTTTGCGTGATTATGTACGTGTTAATACGGATGTATCAGGCAAGTACGACCATTTTGACAGAATCGGTAGCACATCGGCTCAAAAAATTACGAGCCGACATTCCGATACTCCATTAATCTCTACACCCCACTCACGTAGGCGTGTGAGTATGGATGACTACAATTGGGCTGACTTAATCGACAAAGCCGATAAAGTCCGAATGTTAGCTGATCCTGCTTCCGACTATATGAAAGCGGGGGTATGGGCAATGGGGCGTAAGATGGATGATATAATCATCGCTGCCATGTCTGGTAATGCCGTTAGTATTGATGAGGATGACGCATCATCTAATGTAGCTTTACCCTCTGCTCAAAAGATTGCTGTATCAGCCACAACGGATATGAACATCACAAAGCTACTCCAAGCTAAGCAAATTTTGGATGCTTCTGATGTTGATCCTGATTTACCACGCCATATTGTTATGAAGAGCAATCAGTTCTATGATCTGTTAAATGATTCCGAGATCCAAAGTTCAGATTACAATACGGTGAAAGCTCTTGTAGCTGGTGAAATTGATACCTTTGCAGGTTTCAAATTCCATCGCTCCGAGCGCTTAGCTACAGATTCAAGTAGTGATACGCTATGCTTAGCATGGATTCCTGAAGGAATCGGTCTGAGCATGGGAATGGATGTTAAGACAGAAATTACTGAGCGTCCAGATAAAAACTATAGTACACAGGTCTATGCCCAGATGTGTCTAGGTGCGGTTCGCATCGAAGACGAAAAGGTTGTAGAGATTGCCTGTACTGATTCTTAACGGAGGTGTGATATGGCTACTTTAAAAAGCACAGAATACACCACCGCTTCGGCAGGCACAGGAGCCAAAAATGCACCTACTTCTTGGAGTGGGGTAACTTATCGGTATGCACAATATACTGGTGCTGTTACTACTTCAGATGTTGTGCATATGATGGTGATTCCAGCAGGTGTACGCATTTTACCGCAGTCCTTTGTCATTATTAGTGATTTAGAGGCATCGTCTACGGTAGATGTTGGTTATGCAGCGCATACAACCCAAAGTACGGGTGCAGCAGTAGCAGTTGATGTCAATGCGTTTTGTACCGTGATTGCTGCTGATTCTGCACGTACTGTTACACATTTCCACGAAAGCACAACGCATGATACTGGTTATGTGACAACGGGTGAGATGATTCTTACATTCTCTATGCCAGCAGGTGAGGCTGTTTCAGGAGATACGTTTGATTTTCATATCATGTACGCTGATCCTAACTAGGATTGAATAGTTTGGGGGTGGCTCTTGGGCTACGGGAGTCACCGCCTTACTTTACTAGGAGTATGTTATGCCAACCGTAGGCACCAAGCATTTTAGCTACTCGAAAAAAGGCAAGCGTGCAGCTATGAAGATGGCAAGGAAAACGGGGCAGAAAGTTAAGAATAAGAAACCTAAACACAAAAAATAAATGGCATCTAAAGTTGATCTGGCAAATGAAGCCCTGCTTGTGTTGGGGGCAAATACGATTACGAGTTTCACGGACAATGATTCCAATGCTGTTTTAGTCAACCGTTTCTACGACAGTGAACGGGATGCGGTGTTGAGAGGCCATCGTTGGAATTGTGCTATTACAACTGCTAATCTGGCTTCTTTAATAGGGACTCCAATTATTGCTTGGGAGTATAAGTTCACACTCCCAACTGATCCATATTGTCTGCGTGTCCTAGATGTGCGAACTGTTACCGGGGATATCAAGCTCGATTACGAGGTACAGGGCAGGGAGCTACTAACCGAGGAGTCAGCGGTTGATATCACTTATATTAAGAGATTGACCGATGCAAGCCAATTTGATGCCCTGCTGTATCAAGCGCTTGTGTTCCGCATGGCTTGGAAATTATCGTTCCCGATTACACGTTCTCATGTAGTAATGAACCACATGGGTACCATGTATGAAGCGATTATCAGGGAAGCACGGACGATTGATTCCCAAGAAGGCACCCCGGAAGTTATTGTATCTGATACGTTGACTGATGTTAGGCTACGCTAAATGGCTAAAACATGGCCTATCCAAACCAATTTTACCGCTGGTCAGTTATCTCCACGCTTGCATGGGCGTGTAGATATCAATAAGTATAATAATGGTTTGAAGTTACAGAAGAATGCTTACAGCCTTCCTCATGGCGGTGTAGTGCGTCGAGGAGGGTTTCATTATGTTGCAGGAGTACAAACAAATTCCAAGAAAGTAAGATTAGTAAGATTTGAGTTTAGCGTTACGCAAGCATACATTCTGGAATTTGGCGACCTTTATGTGCGCTTTTACAAGGATAATGGTCAGATAGAATCTGGTGGTTCTCCCGTACAGGTTACAACGCCTTTTACAGAAGCCCAGCTTTTTGATCTGTACTTTGCCCAATCAGCCGATACTCTCTACATAGCTCACTCCAGCCACGCACCCCGCAAGCTAACGAGATCAAGCCATACATCTTGGACTCTTAGCACCCTCACTTTTTCCTCTGCTCCTTCTAACTTTGCAGGGGGTGCAGGGGACTATCCCCGATGTGTGACCTTTTTTGAGGAACGGTTGTATTGGGCGGGTACGGACAACAACCCTCAAACGATGTGGGCGAGTAAGTCAGGCGACTTCTTAAACATGGATCAGGGCACGGGTTTAGATGATGAATCCGTAGAATTTACTTTAGCTACAGATGATGTGAATGTTATCCGCTGGATGAAGGCTTCTGATGTTCTTCTAGTAGGAACCGTTGGAGGTGAGTTCAAGTTACACGGCAACGGCAACCCAGTTACCCCCTCTAATGTCCGTGTCGTTCAAGAAACCAAGTACGGTTCCAGTACCGTAACCCCCGTCACTTCGGGGCGTGCCGTTCTATTCAACCAACGAGCCACTAAAAAGATACGCCAGATGATCTTCGATCTAAACGTCGAGGGTTATGTGGCCCCAGATTTAACGATTTTAGCCGAGGATATTACAGGCGATGGCATAACGCACATGGCTTACCAGCAGGAGCCTGATTCAATTATCTGGGCGGTGCGTGACGATGGCACCTTAATCGGCCTGACTTACCAGAGAGATCAACAGGTAGTAGCTTGGCACCAGCACCCCATAGGGGGCTATTTCGGTGAAGCCACGATTACGGTGACTGACGCAGCTAATATTGCAGCAGGTTCCACGATTACCATTACTCTCTCAGATGGTACGACAGAGATAATGACGGCTACCGCTGATGACCCCCCGGCAAGCCCAAACGAATTTTCTTTAGGAGATGGGTCTAACAATGGTGTTGCTGACAATATAGCGATTGGTACTGGTGGTGTTTTGGGAATCAATGCTTTGACCAATTTAACTGCCCCGAATCCCGCAGCTAATGTAGTGACCGTAACAGATCAGGCTGCTGGGTTGAACTTACTTTCGATTACCAGTTCCGATAGCACACGGTTAACCGTCACCAACCAAGGACAGGCTGTAGTTGAAAGTGTGGCTGTTATCCCATCTGCCGATGGTAAATCGGATGAGCTATGGGCCAGTATCAAGCGTACCGTAGACGGTAATACCGTACGGTATGTAGAGTATTTAGATCCAGCTATTTTTGTAGATTCAGGATTAACGTACTCTGGGTCTGCTGTTAGCTCACTTAGTGGCCTAGATCACTTGGAGGGGCAATGCGTTCAAATCGTTGGAGATGACGCAGTCTTCTCACGGGCTATCGTATCCAGCGGTACGGTTACAACGTCCGCAGCCGTAAGCACGGCTTATATAGGGCTACATTACCCAACAGAACTGACAACGCTTCAACCCGAAGTACCCCAGAGAGATGGGTCGTCATTCGGTAAAAAGAAGTCTTGGAACCGTATTATCCTGAATCTGTATCAAACACTTGGGATATCGGTGAACGATAACCAGTTAGTCTTTAGAACTGGGGGAGATGCTATGGACTCAGCCCCGCCTAAATTTACGGGGCAGTTCGATATAACCAGCCTTGGCTGGAAAGAGGTTGACGCAACCATTACGGTGAAACAAGAACAACCGCTAGGTATGACATTAATCTCAATGTCTGGTGAGTTGAATGTTAATGACTGAATCTCCACTTCGTCAATGTGGTGAGATTACAATTATTCCTTACGAGGTTGAGCATTTTGAACACTTACTGGTTAGACCGCATGAGGTAGGGATAAAAGAGGCGATTAAGCTGTCGGACACCCAATGGGCTAGGGCCATCAAAAAGGAGGCTGTAGAGGCTTATACTGCGTATTACAACGATAAGATCATAGTTATTGGAGGAATGAACTTATTATGGGAACACGTAGGAGAGGTTTGGGCGGTAGGCTCTCCACAGATTCCAAATCAGAAATTTACCTACTATAAGATTATGAAGTTTTTCTTGAACTATTTCCGTAACACGTATAAATTGAAGCGAGTACAGGCACAGGTCATAGCCGACTACACCATGCTACATGAGTTTGTAAAGAGACTAGGATTTAAATACGAGGGTACCATGCACAACTATTGTGGCGGTGCCATTGATAACTGTATGTACGCTATCTGGGAGTAAGGCATGGAGGCAACCACAGCAGCAGCGATATCAGCCGGGTCTTCCGTATTACAGGGAGTTGGTGGGTATAAGTCAGGTCAGGCATCCTCACGGTCTGCACAGGCTACCGCTTTATACAACAGGCAGATATCTGAAATTAATGCCCAGATGGAGGCAAGCCGTGGCCTTGCCGTACGATCCATTGTAGAGGCGAATGCGGAGCAGATTGCTGAACAGGCAGTCTATAATGCGTTCATTATAGATCGTCAGGCCGAGGAGATTGAATTACAGAATGATTTCGATATCTTTATCGCTTCTCGCCAATATGATATTTTTACCTCCGAGAAGAGGGCTAGGTGGGGTACAGCCGGGGTAACAATGGCAGGTAGCCCAACTACCGTGGCAATCGCTGATGCGAATGCAGCCTCCCTAAACCTTGCTAATATACAACAGCGTGGGATTCAGGCTGCCTCCCAAGTACGCCAGAATGCTAATATGACGCTGTATAAGGGCAAGGTAGACTTCAATAACTTAATGCAACAAGCCTTTATGGAACAATACACCTCAGATATCCGTAGAGCCAACATAATTAACGAAGGAAGTATGAACTATTATGCAGGGCAAACTCAAGCATACGCTGCCCAACAGCAAGCAAATTCAGCACTTATAAGTGGTATCGCAGGGGGGATTTCTGGAGGGCTTCGAACTTATGCTAGTTTAGGAGGTTTTAACACCCCACCTGTAACTCCACCTGTAACTCCAGAAGCCTCATTAATATCTGATTTTGGGCCTTCTTTTTCTGGTTTTACATCGGCAGCACAAAACCAATCAATATTTGGACAAACACCAAGGCAACCTTTCGGGCCACTACCGGGGTGAGGGCTAATAAACTATGGCTAAAATAGGATCACCATTACAAGTTACCGAACGAGTGCCCGTAAGCAATCCCGTCTTATTGCCTACTACTAGCCAAACTAGTGCCAATGTTCCGGTACAGAAGATTGACTACATGAATTATGGTATCGGACAGACTCTAGCCAAGTCCGGTCAGCTTATGAGTCAAGAGCTTGGTAATATGGTGGATAAGGTGGGTCAGGCTGCCATCTACATAGATCAGGTGAAAAAGCAACATGATAAGGTAAAAATTGGATCGGAGTGGAATGCTCTTACTAATCAGTTTGAAAAAGACATGGCTAGTACCCGTGATTTAAGTGGTCGTGAAAAACTATACTCTCAATATACTAATCAAGTTTCAGAACTAGAGAAAGCAACTGCGGAACGTATCGGAGGGGATCACAAGTCCCAAGCCTTCCTTGCCCAACTAGGGGTTAATGCTAGAAAGTCAGCTTCAACGGCCTATGCAAAGATTGAAAATCAACGGTTCACTCAAACCGATAGCGCCCTAGTATTACAAAACAAGGTATTGCAAAGCGAAATTGGCAACAAAGAATCCATTAATATAACTACTGCTCTACAAGAAGGCCTTGCACGCATTGACCAGAGGGTAGCAATAGGTTCTATTTCTCCTGATGTCGTGCAACTGCACAAAGACCTTTTTATCAAGCAAGGTCTTATTAATCGTTCGGAATTGATGGGTCGATCACTAGCGAGGGATTATGCAAGCGATCCGTCCTCGATGCCTGATACTGCTGCTGAAATGCTTGCCGTATTCAAAGGTCAGTTTGGCGACATTACTCTTAGTGAAGAAAATCACTCTGTAGCTTATCAGTCATTTCTAACAACTTTCCATAAGGAGGTTAGAAAGCAGAATAGCATTATAACAGATAAAGAAAAAACCAATGCACTGCAACACAGAAAATTGATTAAGAAGACATTTGCACATTTTGGGGATTTGATTGCGCAGGGTACCCTTACCGATGAGTTTGCGGAGAAAGCAATAAAGTCTTTTGAAGAATTGGGCTTGCATTCACAGGCTGTAGAACTACAGGAGAAGGTGGATGGATATTTTAATAGTGCGCAAGCCAACCAAATGATCGTTGAAAAGTTTACCCAGCCTGATTCTGAAGGGTATCTTCAATTGGTGGCAGAGGGGTATATGGATATCCCAACTGGGCTTTGGGATGAGGAGGGGGTTCAAGCCTTTTTAAAGGCGCAGATTGGGCAGACTCATCCTGCGACAATAACCAAAATTATGCAGACTTTGCGTAGTCGAGATGTGAAAAAGGTTGAGGAAACAATAGGAAAGCAAAGGGTTCTAAACGTACTTATCCCGCACATCGCAAATAGCCCTAATGTGAAGGATAAGTATATGGGGGGCCAAGCCACGCAGAGTTTTAGCGCAAGTGTACTTGGAACACCAGCGTGGGTTGCGGGTCAAATAAAACTTGGCAATGTTGATTTAGCTAATATTACAAACGCTGTAATGCGTAGAGTGGAGCAAGCATACAGAAATAAGGATCAAGACCCCAATAGCCCATTCTTAGAAAAGAACTGGAAGGCTTGGACACCCCAAGAATGGGGGGAGAAGTATCGTGAATTAGTAACAACGATTTTCATGGAAGAGCATCAGGCTTTTCAGAAAAGTGAAGCTGCGAATTTACATGATGTCATTCCTGAACTTACTCCA